>NZ_JAYXUH010000059.1:0-326 GCF_036040035.1 Photobacterium sp. S4TG1 | reverse complement strand
ACTAGATTTAGGTTCTAGCGCCGTAAGGTGTGAGAGTTCAAGTCTCTCCTTCCGCACCATTATTCTTTAAATCAGCTTTTTACCAATTACTGATTTAATTAATACAACTAGAGAAACAACAGTTATTTATAACTGATAATATGCGGAAGTGGCGGAATTGGTAGACGCACTAGATTTAGGTTCTAGCGCCGCAAGGTGTGAGAGTTCAAGTCTCTCCTTCCGCACCATCTCTCTAGTTTGTGAAAAGTCTTATGAAAATAAGCACTGTAGGTCTATCGCCAAGCGGTAAGGCAACGGCTTTTGATGCCGTCATTCCCTGGTTCGAA
>NZ_JAYXUH010000058.1:0-340 GCF_036040035.1 Photobacterium sp. S4TG1 | reverse complement strand
TCATTATGATGCTGCAACAGGCGTATTAATCGGTAGTACCGCAACGGGTGAGCCAGTTGTGACGGTATCATTGGATGCGGTACAAGCGGCGAATGGTCACGATATCGATGTGAAAGTGACCATCACTCAAGAAAAACCATTAAATCACACTGACAGTGGTGTGGATGGTTTAGTGGATAGCGTTAACGATCAGATCACCATTGATGTGCCGATTCAGGCGCAAGACACTGATGGCGACTGGCTACAAAAGCCTGCCAATGTTGATATCACTATCAAGGATGGCGCCAACCCCGAATTTGGTACCGACAGCGGCAGCACCATTGATGAAACGACTCAACAG
>NZ_JAYXUH010000057.1:0-342 GCF_036040035.1 Photobacterium sp. S4TG1 | reverse complement strand
ACTAGATTTAGGTTCTAGCGCCGTAAGGTGTGAGAGTTCAAGTCTCTCCTTCCGCACCATTATTTTTCATCTTAACTGTGGTTAATGTGAAAAATACAATCAGAGAAACAACAGTTATTCGTAACTGACAATATGCGGAAGTGGCGGAATTGGTAGACGCACTAGATTTAGGTTCTAGCGCCGCAAGGTGTGAGAGTTCAAGTCTCTCCTTCCGCACCATTTTCTCTGATTTAAAAAGTCTTGTTACTACCCAACAAGCAACGCTTATATATTTAAGCACTGTAGGTCTATCGCCAAGCGGTAAGGCAACGGCTTTTGATGCCGTCATTCCCTGGTTCGAAT
>NZ_JAYXUH010000056.1:0-379 GCF_036040035.1 Photobacterium sp. S4TG1 | reverse complement strand
AAATTAATCTTTCGATTAAATTTACTAGTCAGCTTTCCAGATTGTTAAAGAGCATGTGTCTATCTTTCGACGTCCACTTTTTAAAAGTACTCACTCTCTTTATTTAAGAAAAATACGTTTAAAAAGTGGCGTCCCGTAGGGGAGTCGAACCCCTGTTACCGCCGTGAAAGGGCGGTGTCCTAGGCCTCTAGACGAACGGGACATTGGTGGAGCTATGCGGGATCGAACCGCAGACCTCCTGCGTGCAAGGCAGGCGCTCTCCCAGCTGAGCTATAACCCCAATATTTTACTTCAAAAGAAGTTCTCCGAAGAGAAGATGGTGGGCGATACCGGGCTCGAACCAGTGACCCCCTCCTTGTAAGGGAGGTGCTCTCCCAAC
>NZ_JAYXUH010000055.1:0-382 GCF_036040035.1 Photobacterium sp. S4TG1 | reverse complement strand
TTTGCTGACGAGCGGCGGACGGGTGAGTAATGCCTGGGAATATACCCTGATGTGGGGGATAACTATTGGAAACGATAGCTAATACCGCATAATCTCTTCGGAGCAAAGAGGGGGACCTTCGGGCCTCTCGCGTCAGGATTAGCCCAGGTGGGATTAGCTAGTTGGTGGGGTAATGGCTCACCAAGGCGACGATCCCTAGCTGGTCTGAGAGGATGATCAGCCACACTGGAACTGAGACACGGTCCAGACTCCTACGGGAGGCAGCAGTGGGGAATATTGCACAATGGGGGAAACCCTGATGCAGCCATGCCGCGTGTATGAAGAAGGCCTTCGGGTTGTAAAGTACTTTCAGTTGTGAGGAAGGCAGTTAAGTTAATAGCTT
>NZ_JAYXUH010000054.1:0-390 GCF_036040035.1 Photobacterium sp. S4TG1 | reverse complement strand
GCATACGTTTATAGCGTATCTAGGGTTCAAATCCCTATCTCTCCGCCATATTCTAGAAGTTTGATTTAAATTGAATTTCATAAAGAATTGGAGCGGTAGTTCAGTTGGTTAGAATACCGGCCTGTCACGCCGGGGGTCGCGGGTTCGAGTCCCGTCCGCTCCGCCAACATAAAGACATAGTGTTGATTAATATTAACATGCTATGTAACGAAATTTTGTGCCGACTTAGCTCAGTAGGTAGAGCAACTGACTTGTAATCAGTAGGTCACCAGTTCGACTCCGGTAGTCGGCACCATTAAATTTCGGTGGGATTCCCGAGTGGCCAAAGGGAGCAGATTGTAAATCTGCCGGCACTGCCTTCGAAGGTTCGAATCCTTCTCCCACCACCAT
>NZ_JAYXUH010000053.1:0-402 GCF_036040035.1 Photobacterium sp. S4TG1 | reverse complement strand
CATCACCGATGGTGATAAAACATCGACATCACAAGTGACTATTCATGTCACGCCAGTGAACGATGCGCCAGTAGCTACACCTGATGTGGTGACAACCAATGAAGACACGTCAATCACGGTCGATTTAACCAAGAACGACAGCGACGTTGATGGCGATAAGATCACCGTTACAGACATTAATGGTACTCCTGTAACACCAGGGCATGAGCAAACCATCGTCGTTGATAACGGTAAGATCGTGATCGCTCATGACGGCGGCATAACCTTTGTGCCAAATAAAGATTATAACGGTACTGTAGATGTGCCTTACACCATAAGTGATGGTGATAAAACATCGACATCACAAGTGAAGATTGTGGTTAATCCGGAGGCTGATAAAGCTGTTATTTCAGGTAACGACGC
>NZ_JAYXUH010000052.1:0-491 GCF_036040035.1 Photobacterium sp. S4TG1 | reverse complement strand
CCATTATGATGCTGCAACAGGCGTATTAATCGGTAGCACGGCGGCAGGTGAGCCGGTTGTGACGGTATCATTGGATGCGGTACAAGCGGTTAACGGTCATGATATCGATGTAAAAGTGACCATCATTCAAGAAAAACCATTAAATCATACCGACAGTGGTGTGGATGGTTTAGTCGATAGCATTAACGATCAGATCACCATTGATGTACCGATTCAGGCGCAAGACACTGATGGTGACTGGTTACAAAAACCTGCCAATGTTGATATCACTATCAAGGATGGCGCTAACCCAGAATTTGGTACCGACAGCGGCACCACCATTGATGAAACGACTCAGCAAGGGCAAGTCATCCATGGCGATGTGCCTCTTGATGTTGGCTCTGATACTATTCACCACATTGATTTTAATGCCGACCAACCGAGTTTAAATACAATCACCAGTAACGGTGAAGCAACAACATTTACGGTTTCAGGTAATGTTCTGACTGTTA
>NZ_JAYXUH010000051.1:0-567 GCF_036040035.1 Photobacterium sp. S4TG1 | reverse complement strand
GTGATTTAAGAGGGTGTAAATCATATTTAAAATAAGATTTATATTAATATAAATAAAACAAAATCCGTGGTGAATTATTTATTATATAAGGGCGGTTAATTATTTTATTTTACTTATTATAAAATAATTAAAATATAATTCTCAGCATAAGAAATATATTTTAAATGGAATAAATAACTTCGCTTTCGAGACATATAATGCGCTGATTTTCTAAAATTAAAACCGTAAAAACGGAATGAATCATTGCATTTTTAGATGGTATCATTGCTTTAAGTATCATTATTCGACCATTATTTTTAACAAATAGCGTTTAAATGTAATTTGTTGCATTTTTTTGTGATTAAAAGTCTTTGTTTACAATGGGTTGAAATTCTCATTGGGTGATAATTTCAAAGGGATCAAAAACAGAGCAAAATATAGTTATGCTGTATATGTGAGAATAAATTCATCACCAAAAGTTAAACTTTTTTTTGAATGATGGGTTAAGAAATATTTAATTTGTGTGAATTATAATTAGCCCAAGATAAAGGGATGTCTCTTTAATGGATGCTAATTCGTCAATGCGCA
>NZ_JAYXUH010000050.1:0-625 GCF_036040035.1 Photobacterium sp. S4TG1 | reverse complement strand
GTCACCATGAATGACTTGCCCTTGCTGAGTCGTTTCATCAATAGTGGTGCCGCTATCGGTACCAAATTCGGGGTTAGCGCCATCCTTGATAGTGATATCAACATTGGCAGGCTTTTGTAGCCAATCACCATCAGTGTCTTGCGCCTGAATCGGCACATCAATGGTGATCTGATCATTAACGCTATCGACTAAACCATCCACACCACTGTCGGTGTGATTTAATGGTTTTTCTTGAGTGATAGTCACTTTCACATCGATATCGTGACCATTCGCTGCTTGTACCGCATCCAATGATACCGTCACAACTGGCTCACCCGTTGCGGTACTACCGATTAATACGCCTGTTGCAGCATCATAATGGAAGCTGATCGCTTCATTATTGCTCGTGGTTAATTCAGATGACAGTTCATCTATTAACGTGGTTAATTGTTTTGGATCGATGGTCACTTTACTTGGATCAAGACGGTCTGCACCCGCCTCAATCACAACCGTCGTATTACCCGAAACCGGATAGCCTTGCTCGCTGCCTTGTGGGGTTAAATCGCCTTCAGTAATGGTGATTTCACCGTGCTCATTACCCCCCGCGTCTGCACCATCAGTGATATCAATCACTACTTGACCGTTA
>NZ_JAYXUH010000005.1:0-262852 GCF_036040035.1 Photobacterium sp. S4TG1 | reverse complement strand
GAGGTTGTAGCCCCCAAGGTAAAGTGTCTCTTTTTTGCAAAACTAAAATGTCTAGCTGATCAATTTATGATTGGTATTACGAA
The DNA here is from genome assembly GCF_036040035.1 of Photobacterium sp. S4TG1. Classification (NCBI taxonomy): domain Bacteria; kingdom Pseudomonadati; phylum Pseudomonadota; class Gammaproteobacteria; order Vibrionales; family Vibrionaceae; genus Photobacterium; species Photobacterium sp. S4TG1. The sequence continues at coordinate 262,769 of NZ_JAYXUH010000005.1, read as the reverse complement.
TTAATAAATCAGTTTCATTATTCAGGCAAACGTTCGGCTTGCTTTAACACTCCATTAAATATCGATTCGCTAATATAATCAGGAAAGTCATTCGGTAATTGCTGACGAACTGTGTTGATGACGGTTTGTGTTTGGCTTTTCATTTCAGCCATTAATTCACTAGCGCGTTGCTCTGAAAACCCAATAGCTTTCGCTGTACTTAAAAAGTGCCGTGGTTGAATAGTTTGCCATTTGTAATACTTTTTAGTGCCAATGAGTGCCAATGAGTGCCATCGCCATTTTTGCTTTTTGTTTCGGAATGCTTTTTGAATCCATTAAAGGATAAGCAGAAATAATGTCATATAATGGCGTCATGCTGTAACGGCTTTCAGGTTCTAGAAATAAGCTGAAGTTTTTTCCATGTCCATCAATGGCAGCTAAGAGCCAAAACAGAACTTGGGCTTTAAAAAACACCTCGCGATCATGGCTTGACGTTCGAGAACCTAGCAAAAACTGCATGATGTTAGAGATACCTGGACCACCATCAGATTCATACTTTAATGCTGGCGCAACACCTAATGCTTGGCACATGTCTTCTTGTGGCAATCGCATTAGCCAACTGCCATCTTGCGACCAGCGGCGATCAAAACGTTTGAGTGCTAGTGCTTTAATGTTCTCTACATAAACAATGTTAGCTTCATTAACACTAAAACCATAAGCGGCTGCAATTTTTAAACATAGCCATTCGTTTTCACAGCTATCGCTTAAATCAATATTTTTATGTGGCAAGATCCCTATTGGCAGTTTAAGTATATGGCTTGTTGGTGTCGATCCTTGTGGTAAATGCCATTGATTTTTATACCACAATAAGCCTGTCTTCTCTTGCGCACCTGCGATGGAGATTCGAAAATCATCCATATCCTCTAACATACCTAATGGTGCATCACTTTGATATCCTCGTAATACTTGTGCCAAACGAGTATCAGTTAATGGCTCTGCATGTACTTGCCGCACATCTTCTAAAATTACATCGGGTGAATATAGCTGAATTGCGCCAACACAATCTCCTCCAATTTTACTAAGGAGATCAAAGGGACGCTTGGTGATGGCTTTAAAACGAGATTGAATACGACTGCGGATTTCTTCGTTATCAGGTAATAAATTATCAAAAAAGTTATAGGGAATGTCGCCATGATAAGGATCCTGACGTAATGGCATCGAAAGTGAAATCGCACGCGATCCAGCACGAGCAAGCCATGTTGAATGGTACTGAAAGGATATGGCACCTGATGATGTTTTTGATAATGTGCCAACTAAAATCCCATTCATTGCCACGGATAACTTTTCCATCGTTACCATTCCTCATTCCATTGTTGATTGCTGTTCTGTGTTTCTGTATTACTATTACGAGGCTGAACATGCAATTCTAGATCTAATGCTGCCAATAATTTAAATAGCGTCTCAACCTTAGTGCCTTCTGGCATATTCTCAAATGCTGATACGGTCGTTTGTTTTATGCCAACTAATTTAGCGGTATCACTTTGCGTTATTTTTTGTGCTTTGCGTTGGTCTCTTACTGCATTTGCTAGCATTTTTGCCGATGTTATTTGCATTTTATCACCACATTTAAATTATCCTCTGTAAGGGATATTTAAATATTATCCGTTACAGAGGATATTTGCAAATTATCCGCTATAACGGATAAATCTCGGCAAGCACACATTTTCATTAAACGCCTAACTTCCCTACTCTTTAAGCCTCTCACCAAATACAAAAATACCGCCACAGTGGACGGTATTAGATTGGTTCTAGTTATTTAGACTTAGCAGTGCTCTTCTCTAAACCATCAAACATTGTAGGCGGTATGTCTTTTAAAATTAATGACCATGCATTGCCGACACCATCACCGCTAAAATTGTTTTTCTCGGTGTCTTTAAACCAATAGTAAGTCGGCAACCCTGAGTACGTTAGTTGTAACTTGTTAAGCTCATTATTGTATATTTTGCGTGTATTAATATCTCCCCGATGCTGATGGTTAATTAGTTACAGTGTCACTGTGGCGCTATATAAATGCGCAGCATGGGTTGTTTGTTGTAGCAACAGTTAACTGCTCGATAACTATCAAATATATTCATTTATAGAGATAGCTCGCGAAAAAGCTTTTTTATGCTTAATTTTTAGCATAATACAATTAGGCTTTTAGCCAACCATTAAATTGCTCGTGAATAGGAAATCAAAGTGGATATATCGAAGCTATTATTTGAGGTGCTTGAACAGGTTTGGTATCTAATACCATTAGTTATCTTGGTTAATATCTTCAAAAACCGTTGGTTTAAAGGTATTTTTGGTGAGTTTGTTGTAAACCGCCTTTTACTCAAGCTTCCAAAATCGGATTATACACTCATCAAAGATGTTACCTTGCCGACCGATGATGGTACGACTCAAATTGATCATGTTGTTGTGTCTAAGTTTGGCATCTTTGTCGTTGAAACAAAAAATATGAAAGGTTGGATTTTTGGCTCTGCTCGGCAAAAGCAATGGACACAAAAAATTTATCGACATTCCTCTAAGTTTCAAAATCCGCTCCATCAAAATTATAAACACGTTAAAACACTAGAATCTTTGCTTGGTTGTAGTAATGAGCAATTGCATTCCGTGATTGTTTTTATTGGTGATAGCACTTTCAAAACTGAGATGCCACCTAACGTGACTTATGCTCGTGGCTGTATACGTTATATTGAACAGTTTGATGAGGTAGTGTTTTCTTATGATGAATATTTGCGATTAATAGAATCTTTGAATCAGATTAAATTTAAACGTGGAATAACAATCAATTTAAAGCACCGTCAGCATGTACGAAAAATAGTTGCTGAGAAAGAGTCTATAAAACAGTGCCCTCGCTGTGGCTCTGCAATGTTAATGCGTGAAACAAAGCGTGGTGAGAATAAAGGCAAACAGTTTTGGGGCTGCTCTACGTTCCCTAAGTGTCGAGCGGTTGAACAATCTAACTCGCGGGATAGGTTAATATTTTAGATTCGTAAAGATGTAATAACGTACTGTCTAGTTAGAAATTTTGTCATCTAGTTAAGAATAGGCATTACTTATAGAGAAAGAATTACATTAAGCTTTGTTATGCATAGTGTTGTATTTATAATGATTTTATTTATAAATGTATTAAGGCTTTCATTACCATGCTGTCAGTTGTTGAATGGGTTGAGTTGTTTGAAAAACATCAATATGGCACTATTTCGATATTAATATTTATAACTATCTTAATGAATAGTAAAAGAATATTTGAATCATACTCGGATTTTAAAAAACACAGAATATTGACGATTAAGGCTGCTCTGTCTGATGATGAAGTTTCATCAAAAATGAAAGCACATTTAAAATCTGAGCTAAATGTTGAGCATTTCAGATTAATTCACGGTGTAAAACTGAGTGTTCCAATGTTAAATGCTCTATTTATATTAAATAGTAGAATAGAGAAAAGTGTTTCATTTAAACATTTGGTAATAATGTCTAAATCGTCCCCTTCTTTACAAGATATAGATAATGAATCATATAGAATAAAACTATCTCGTTTTGATAACTTCTCTCTTTTATATAACCTTGTTTTGGGGTGTATAATATTACTTATGGGCATAACTGTATTAATTTTTTCGTTATCTTTTGGGGTTCCAATCTCAACAACAATGTTGAGTGTAGTATCGATTTTTTTAGGTTTAATTATGCTTAAAGAATCTAGACCTTTTTTCTCTATACGTTTTATCAATGATGCTCTAAATGATTACCAAAATTTAACTAAATAATGTTTGATAAGGTCGATATTATCAGTCGACCTTCTTACTTTTTTCTACTGTAAATTCTCATTCATTACTCTGCTTACCTTAATAACTACCCTAACCTTTCCGCATATCGCGCTATCAAGAAATCAATAAACAGTCGTAGCCGTTTGGGTTGGTATCGGCGGCTTTGGTAAATCACATTTAAGTCTGCACTGACTGATGATGTCGATGCATTGAAGTTCTTCATATATCCATCAAGTACGGTGACCAGTCGCTGTTGCTTAATGTCTTGCTCAATATCTAAAATTGATTTTAACGCTATACCTGCGCTATCTAATGCCCATTGACGAATCACTTCGCCATCATCTGAAAATCGTTTGGGTAATACGGTTATAACGTTGTGTTGGGTATTGTCGCTAAAATGCCATGTTTTCAGTTCTTCATTACTGCGTATCATAGCTAAACAATGATGATCAGCGAGATCTTGCGGTGTGATGGGAGTGCCTTTATTGGCTAAGTATTGGGGGGTTGCACACAATACGCGTCTGCTAGATGCCAGTTTGCGCGAGATTAGGTTACTGTCTGCTAGTTCGCCATAACGGATAACAATATCTATGCCTGATTCCGCTAAGTTGGTGAGTTTGTCGTCTAAATATAAGTATGGCACAACGTCTGGATACAATTTGCAAAACGCTGAAATTATTGGTGATATGTATTGTTTGCCAATGTCTCGGGGCACAGCGATCTTTATCGTTCCACGCACTTCTTGGCTACCGGTTTGGAGTAAGTTTTCTGTCTCTTTAACGCTGTCGATAATGTCTAAACTGGCTTGATGATACATTGCACCAGATTCCGTTAAAGAGAGATGCCTTGTACTGCGATTGAGTAACTTAACCCTATAGCGATCTTCTAATGCTTGCAGCCTTGCGGTGATGGTTGCTGGTGATAAACCTATTGCGCCATCAGCACTTAAACCAGTAGAAACCAAAGTGTGGATCGCTGATGAACAAGGTAATGGCAATATGGTCGATTGTGTTTAACCAAGAGCTATGACCCAAGTAGATATTGATCGGGTGGTGGCTGATTTTGCTTATGCCGCGAAACGGGCGATTGATGCAGGCTTTGATGGTGTCGAAATTCACGGTGGTAACGGTTATCTTATCGATCAGTTCTTACGTACTAATTCTAATCATCGTACAGATAGTTACGGTGTCACTAGAGATAACCGTATTCGCTTCTTATTAGAGGTCGTTGATACGGTAAGTAATGTGACTGGTGCGCATAAAGTGGGTGTTCGACTTGCGCCTTTCATTACATTTAAAGACATGAATTGCCCTGATATTGTGCCGACCATTTTAGAGGCTGCAAAACAGCTTCAAGCCCGTGATATTGGCTATTTGCATTTGTCGGAAGCAGATTGGGATGATGCGCCAGTGATCCCTGAGCCTTTTAGAATTGAGTTGCGTGAGTATTTCACCAATACGATTATTGTCGCGGGCAGTTATACTCAAACGCGGGCTGATGAAGTGCTAAATAAAGGCTATGCTGATTTTGTTTCGCGGTTACAACACCAACAACCGTTAGCTGACTTGGATGGCGCGACACTATTTGGTGGAAATGAACACGGTTATACTGATTATCCTGTATTGGTTAATCAAACCAACGGTTAACTCTTAGATATTATCCATGAATTATCCGTCGTAGGGGATAAAAACAATATATCCGCTACAACGGATAAATAAGTTCAATCAGATAAGTGGTTAAGGCGACGTGGATATATGGAAAAATGCTAGTGAGAGTGTATCGAGAGGAACAATAGTGGTAATGGAATGGTTGACTAACCTACTACTATTGTAGAAATAGTAGTAGGCCAAACGTCATGAATAGAAAGATTCTATTCTTCAGTTTCTTTAAGCTTACTAAGCTCTATCTCAATTTTTTCAATTTCGGCAGTGTAACGTGCTTTACTCGCACCATCTCTAGTAGATTTAGACATGGCTTGTAACTTAGAAAGCTTTTTTGTAAGGGTAGCTAATTGATTCTGGGTTCTACGATTGCTGCTCATTAATAAATGGTACTCCAATAAATGATGTTATTTGCTGTATAATTACAATGTAAATTATATATTAATACAATAGTTTAACTAACAAAATGCCAAATGCTATTGTATTTCTAGCTCGTTACATTTATAGCGTAGCATATAAGACTACAAATAATGAAATTTTAATATAGTTTAGTTTGTTTTTGATAACTGACGCTTGTTATCCACGCTATCTGTGGTCGAAAATTCTGCGAATATCATTAGATTTGGAAAGCGAAAGCTCATTACGTGCATTCATAACGAGATACACGTAATTACATTGATCAGGCTTTTACTGCTTTGATAAACAGAAAGTTAGGCTTAGTTGATAAGAAATGATATGTTTTTTCGCAGATTGTTTTTGCTTGCTCTAACACCTGGCCTTCAGTTAATGCACTGATCACAAAGCCATTACCTGTCAGTGCTGTAGTTATCTCACTTAATGCGCGACGATAAAATTGGACTTTAACGGGCTCGCCAACGGTATTCCACATATCCGTGATTAATTCACGTTGAAAATAATTATCAGATGCAGAATCGTTAAAATCAGCAAAGGGATGGTGAGTTGAAAATACAAATTCTCCACCCTGCTTTAGAATGCGGCTAACATCTGTACATAACGCATTAAGGTCTGCAAGATAATGTATCATCAAGGCACTAATAACCCGATCAGCACTACCCGTCTCAATTACTGATAACCCTTGTGATATATCAATGACATGGGTATCTACCCGTGTGCCCAGTTTAGTCTGCACTATCTCTATCATCTCTGGTGATGCGTCAATGCATGTTACTTTAGCGGCATTATTATCAATAAAATATTGCGCATAAACACCAGAGCCACAGCCAAGATCAACAATATCAAGCCCTGTAACGTTACCTATTAGTGACGTCATACTTGGAAAATCATACATGGCGTTGTAAATATTGGTTTGAATCATGCTGTCATATTTAACCGCATGTTTTGAATATAACTCAGACATTGTGATCCCTTTTTATTACAATGAATTTATTGCTCTATTGTAATCGCTATTGTTGAGTTGTCATAAATCAAATATAAAAAATCCACGTCGTTAAACGTGGATTCAGAAAAAGGTGAATACGTTAATATTAACCAATATTTTTGCAGCGTGAAGCTAAGATAGGATCAACATTACCTTGAATCTTTTGGATTTTAGCTGCGCGTTGGCATTCCCATTTTGATACTGGGTATTGTTTGTCCCATGCACTCATAAGCTGACGTTGTTGACGACTCATTTTGTAGCTTGGGTATACTGCTTCAAAATACATGTAAGTTCGTGCGATAGCACCACGAGCGCGTTCTGGTGGCTGTGCATCATGGTCTTTTTTATCAATGATCATGTCGCAACTACCAAATGATCGGTAGTCTTTGCTGGCTGTTTTAGGCAACATGACGTAATTGTAATTTTGACGAGCCGCGTTAACCGCACCTACCGCTGGATAGAGGTTATAAAGGTCTGATTGCATTAAACGGTATTCTGCGTTTGCTTTTTCAGCACACTTACGACCTTTAAATGATTTACCTTTGCTATCGACACACACTTTTGCGCCTTCACGCCATTCTGAAAATGAGCGACCAAAGTTCTCCGCTGGCACAACATGCTCAGCCTCCCAACGTTTAACGCGCTTTTTATACACGTCTGTCGTAAAGCCTGATGGTAAGGTAACGTATTTTTTATTATTAAAATCAGCACCACAGTAAATAGTTTTCATATCAACAGGGTTAGTATAAATCTGCTGTTGCATGATTTTTTTTGCTTTGCTGAATGATTGATTAGTTGTGTTACCTTGTGGCGATTGTGCAAATGCAAGCGTCGGCAATAGTGCCACACTGAGTAGAATAATATTAGTTCGATTCACGGTGTTCTCTTTTTATTAGGCGCGTTTAATTCGTCAATAGACTGACGCGGTGAGATACCAAAGCGTTATAGTTTTGGCCTAGTTGTTTGAAAATTAAGTGATAGTTAGATGAGTCTTATTAAGAAACGATCACTTTTACACGCCCTACATCACCAGAGGTTAGGCGTACTTTAATGCCATGTGGGTGTGTGGGAGAATTAGTGAGGATTTTCTCTACCGTACCAGATGTTAGTTTTCCACTACGTTGATCTTGTTTTAATACAATTTGTACATCTAATCCAATATGGATATTTGAACGGTTGGTGCCTGACATATTGACTCTTTTGTTTTTAATTTTTGAAATTGTATTATTGAGTTTTTACAGTAAAACGCAACTTAATATTAAAAAGTGCTTATTTAATGTACACAATTAGCAAATGTAGCTTATTGATACAGCCCTGAGTAAGGATTTATTGCTAGTCTTAAAAGATTAATAAGCCAAACAAATAAAGGTCAAAGGATATGAAATATATTGGATTGGTCGCTGTATTAGGGGTAATGAGTTTTAATGTTGCCGCGGCAGAGCAAACATCACAACCCTCATGTGATGCAGGATTTACCAGCATAGTCACAGGTGATTTTAGCAAAAAACCACAGCAAACTTGTTTACCCGCGGATAATAAACAAGCGGTTAAGATTAAGCTTGATCAAACTTTTCAGTTAAGTTTACCTGCAAGCCCTTCAACGGGATATTCATGGGCATTACGTTCTATGCCTGATTCATTAATGTTATTGAGTGTCGATTATCGTAACTCAGAACAGTGTAAGAAAGGCATGACCGGTTGTAGTGGTTTAAGAACTTACACTTTTAAAGCGGTAACAAAGGGTGTTGGTGAGTTAAAACTTAACTACGGTCGAGCTTGGGAAAAAGAAGGCTCGAAAAGTAAAGTGATTACGATTGATGTCCGTTCGTAATCTATAAATTATGTGGTTAATTAATTGTACTTAAAAAACCAAACATAGCCCTCGCGATTGAGGGCTTTGTATTACTGGTCTATTGCTGAAGTGCTGGGCAATCTTTTGGAAGTAAATGTTCAGGAATTGTGGGCCCTATTCCCATATTTGCTGTCCAACCTTTTAATCCTCCTGTTTTAGGATCAAAATCACTGCATTTATAAGGTTTATCTTTTGTTAGCGTTGCAGGTGTGGTTTGTTGAACTGCTTTGTTGTTATTTTTGGTCTGCTCACTTTTGATCATGGTAAACACAAGGCTACAGATTACGATTCCACCAAGTACTACCAATGCAGATTTCGTTGACTTTTTCATGGGCGATCCCTTTCAGTAAAACTTGAGTGCTTTTTCATTATCTATTTAATGTTTATTTTATAGAGAAGATCAAATTATGTAATAAAACAAATACATTATTGCTTGTTTAATCACCAATTGAGCTGTTTTTTAACACAAAGATGCCAGTAAGGAAGTCACGGTTTGATAACGAATCGGTAATTGACGGTGCTGTTTTTGAATAATAAAAAGTTGTTCGGTGACTAACTTGGGTGGTGATACAACATATAATTTATGCTGATCCATAAAATGGTTAATAGCACTTTGTGGTAACACGGTAAACCCAATCCCTTCTGCGACGGCAACTAAAATTTGATTAAGTTGATTGATATAACTAGTGATCGGTAACCGTTCAAACTTAACGGTAGCTAAATGATCTAAGCCGCAATTTTGAATGTATTTTGATAAATAATAGTGTGCATCAGGGTGATCAATGAGGCCGCAGGTTATTAATAACTCATTCGTAAGATCTTGATCTTTAAATTGTAATGGTAACACCAAACATAAAGGCTCTTGCCCTATTATAGTGGTTTTAAAAAGATCACTAAGCGGTTGTTGAGTAACAATTCCCATATCGATAGTATTGTTTTCAATATTATCTAAGATTTTATGATTAGGTGCCGCTTCTAGATGAAAATGTAGTTTGGGATAGTGTTGTTGTAAACGTAATAACTGGGGATATAACGATAACGCAAATGAACCAGAACAAGCGAGCTTACAGGTACCTTCATAAGGACTATCTGTTTGTAGATCACTCATTAGTGTTTGATATTGGCGTGTTTGCAGCTCTGCAAATTGGTAGACTCGCTGTCCTTGCTCGGTAATTTCAAATTGTTTGTTATAACGTGTTATAAGTTCGTAGCCACAAGCGTGTTCTAATTTTTTGATATGCTGGCTAACGCCTGGTTGGGTCATATGTAACAGATCGGCGGTTTGCGTAAAATGTCCAGTTTCTACTAGTGTCTTAAAGGTTATTAGCCATTGCGGATTTATCATGTGTGACTCGCATAAGATCATTACAATATATTATGATAAAAAGAATAAATGATAACTGTATTCTTATCAATTAGCTTATGGGGTCATGACTACTTACTGTTAATTTTATTAAGCCATTGTTTGTTGATATTCTTTTAGTGATAAACCAAATTGTTTTTTAAACCGCTGCGCAAAACGTGTTTCTGACTGATAGCCGCACAGTTGTGCCAAATCAAGTTGTGTATAATGCTGCTGTTGCAATAATGTTAGCGCATACCCCATTCTTAATTCTGCTAACACCTCTCTAAACTGAGTGGATTCTTCACGTAAACGTCGAATTAATGTCGATTTACTCAATCCTAGATGCTGGCAGGCTGACTCGATACTATGGTGTTCACTTGGTTGTTGTCTAAATAGCTCAACCAATTTATCCCGCCATGATAAATCTTGATAACTAAACAATTGATGAAGTTTGCCTATATTAGCTAAGTACTCAAAGAAAGCATTAACTAAACATTGCTGTACGTTACGCGGTAACGAGTTTGGCATATTAACCAAATTTAATAATAGATATTCACCTTGTTCATCAAATTGATAATTAGGTGCAATATTATGGTGAGGATGTTGGCGAGAACGCTGAATAAGTTCAGTATTAGGTCGCGTTAAAAAACATAATTGTAACGACGAAAATGCGGCTTGATACGGTTCATTAATAAATGTATGTTGCGAATGACCTGTTGCCAGCAACCAATGCTTACTGTCTATATTTACCCATGAATTTTGCCATTGCAGTTTTTTTACACCGACTTTTACCCATACTAATGATGGGTAAATAAATGGCACATTCCGTAAAGACTGTGACTTTTGGCTATTATAATGAATGAACTGAACAACCGCAGGCATGCTATTCCCCTATATTTGTATGCATGAACACTATTAATATGTAACTAAAAAGAAAACCTCATATTATTATAATAATTATGAGGTCTTGCTTTTTAACACCATTATTAGCGTTGGTAATGTGCTGTAATAGTTGATTTAGCTAATGCTGTTCCATTAAGCATGAAACTTACTAAAGCGCATGATGCATCATCTGGTACTTCTAATTTCTCACAAGGCAATGCCCATACTGTAAATACATAACGGTGAATACCGTGACCTTCAGGAGGACATGCGCCGCCGTAACCATTAAAGCCATAGTCATTACGCATTTCTAAACCAGCAGCAAGATCTGAAGACGCACCTTCAACTAATTCATGTGTTGATGCTGGAATGTTAATTACTTGCCAATGCCAAAAACCACAATCAGTCGGTGCATCTGGGTCAAAACATGTTACTGCAAAACTTTTTGTACCTTGGGGGGCATTTTCCCAAGCAAGTTGCGGTGAAATATTATCGCCATCATTACCAAAACTATTAAATGAAAAACGCTTGTCATGATGTTGGCCTTCAGCGATGTTGTTACTTGTTAGTGTAAATGTTGACATGATTATATGCTCTATTTATTGTCGATGGCACTACTATACGAGTTTTGATTGAATGATTTTCACCTTTAAGTGTCAATTTACTCTTAATTAAGCTTATTTGTGACTCTTTTTGTTTTTTATTGATATTTGTATCTATAAATAATTAATAAAGAACCATCGACGATTAATAAACCCTACCAATCAAGACCATAAATAAATTGAATTGTTCAGATATTGATACTGTATTTATAATCAGTGTTATTTTATCCAGTATAATAGACGGACTTATATGCGTATTGAATTAATGCTTAACAAAAATAATGTACCTGAAGCTACTTTTAGTCAGGTTGAGTCAGAGTTTACTCGACGCATGGCAGTCTCATGGCCAGATGCATTAGTGCGTGTACGTTTAGGTGGAAGTAATGAAATAAGCGTATTGGGTGGCTTAAAAGAAGATAAACAACAAGTCGAATTAGAACTTGAAGTGATGTTCAACGAAGCTGATGATTGGCTCGAACAATCAAATTACGATATGTGACCCGTTATAATTGCACATTGAGCTTGCTAAATTGAGACTGATGACGTTACCAATAAGTGTTTATAATAAGTATATTGTTATTAATTGGTAACCGTTATTATGAATACATTTATCTCAAAAGACATCTGGTCTGATTTTACAGCTGATCCTGAATTTCCAGGTTTTAGTTTTCGAGACACTGATGAAAGCAATACCAATTGTGTAACAGCATTACTTGAACGTTGGGAAGCTGGTACTGTAGAAGATGCGCATCATCACCCACATGATGATATGTCTATTATTGTAACTGGTGAAATCGCTATTCAATTCCATCTTCGTGTTGATGGTGAATTGGTTAATGATGGCGAACCTATGATTTTAAAAGCAGGCCAAACAGGTTATATCAAAGCAAACCGTATCCATAGTGTGGTATATACGACGGATTGTGACATGGTATACATTCAAAACAAAACCTTTGGCTTTGAAACTGATAAGTAATTGTTAGTAAAATTTATTGTATAGAAGACTCTCATTCTTTTTAGTGAGAGTTTTTTTTATAAATAATATGCAAATTAACAATAGCTTTTGGATGTATTAGCAATTATTAAGTAAAATATTCCACAATTCATTTTTATTTTGTGGGTTTTATCGCATGTTATCGAAACGAATCTGACTCCATAACTTAATCCTCTATATATTAATCATATGTTAAAAAATATGGTGTATTTATGATTACTTCTATAAAAAATTTCGTATGCCCAAAGTGTGGAAAGTCTGAATATCTTGAAGGTAAGTATATTATTATTTGCATTTGTGGATATCGTATTGATTTCATACAAGCATAATATAGCTATATTATTCGTTTTATAGTGTAATTAACTTTTCAGAATCTTTTTTCTTTCTTGATATTCGTATATCAATATATCCAGTCATTTATTGACGCCATAAATGAAAAGTATTCATTGGCAGAATAGATATTATTAATAGTTAGCATTTTTAACAAATAACGATAAAATACTTCACTAAATATCTATAGAATTCAATTTGCTGGTATATAAAATGGAACATTTATCAAAGAAATTCTCAACAATAGTGCTAGCGAGTCTAGCATTAATCTCTGCCAGTGCACATGCAATACCTTCCGGTGAAAATATGTCAATCTGGATTGATGTTGGTGGTCCAGTTGGCGGTCCTTATGCCACTGTAGTTCAAAATGGAGCGAAGCAAGCAGCAGAAGATCTTGGTGCAGATCTACGCGTTGTTTATTCTGATTGGCAACCACAAAAAATGATTGAAAATTTCAAGCAAGCCGTAGCAGCTAAACCCTCTGGTATTATTATTATGGGTCACCCTGGTGATAGCGCTTATCAACCGTTAATAATGGAAGCTGAAGATAAAAATATTAATGTTACTGCTATTGATACCGCCCTTCCTGCGAGTATGAATGCAATGCAAAATAAAGGTTTTGGTTATGTTGGCGTAAATAATTCAAAACGCGGTATAAAATTGGCCGCAGAAGCATTACGCAGGGGTAAATTTAAAGCTGGAGATCATGCTTTAGTTTGGGGAATAAAAGATATTGCAGAGCGTAGTAAATCAACGAGAGGAATGATTAAAACGCTTGAGCAAGCTGGTTTAGTTGTTGATTTTATTCAGATCTCTCCAGAGACAGATAAAGATCCATCATTAGGTACTGCGGCAATTACCTCCTACCTTGCTAGTCATATAAATACTAAATTAATCTTAGTTGATCATGGTTCGTTAACCTCACAAATGGGCAATTTTTTACGCAATGCAGGCGTAAAACCGAAAGAAATATTTGTGGCTGGTTTTAGCTTATCACCAGCAACCGCCGATTCGATTCGTAGCAATTATGTTCAGCTTGTTGCCGATAGTCAGCCTTATTTAATGGGATATTTATCTGTTGTTCAAACGGTCTTGAGTAAACGTTATGGGTTTTCTGGTCTAAATATTAATACGGGTGCAGGATTTGTTGATCTTAAAAATATTGATTTTATTGCACCATTAGCAGCTAAAGGTATTCGTTAATGTGTACCAAAGCATTAGTACTGACTAATATTAATAAATGGTTTGGACCGATTCATGCGCTACGAAATATAAATTTAAGTATAGATAAAGGTGAGATTATCGCCTTACTTGGTGACAATGGTGCCGGTAAATCTAGCCTTATAAAACTGATATCTGGCGCGATACCCTTTGATTCAGGTTCTCTTTTAATCGAAGGGCAACCTATTGATAATAAAGCTTATAGTGTAAAGACTGCACGTAAGTTAGGTGTTGAAACAGTTTACCAATCAGGTTCGTTAGGTGAGCAACAATCGGTATGGCGAAATTTGTTTTTAGGTCGTCATATTCGAACACGATTAGGATTTATAGATCAAAAACAAGAGCGGCAACAAGCACAGGCTTTACTTAAAAAACTCGATTTTCGAGGTATAGGTGCCAACATTGATAGTTGTATTTCACAATTATCTGGTGGAGAACGACAAGGTTTGGCGATTGGTCGAGCAATGCTATTTGATGCGAACTTAGTCATTCTGGATGAACCAACAACGGCTTTATCACTTGGTGAAGTTGAAAAAGTATTACATTTTATTGAAACATTAAAAGTACAACAGCGTGCATGTTTACTCATTACTCACAATATAATAGATGCTTATCGGGTTGCAGATCGTTTTGTGGTTATGGACCGTGGCACTATTGTGGCTGAATATAGTAAAGCAGAAATGGATCAACATTCATTACAACAAGCCCTTCTTGCTGCTGTTGGTCGAGGTGCCGTATGAATTCTTTTTTTGTGCGTCATCGAGCCCCGATAATTACGAGTATAATGTTAGTCAGCTTATGGTTACTCTTTACAATTTATAGCCCGCAAACATTTACTCATATTCGTATTTACACTTCTTTTATGTCGACTATCCCTTTCACCGCAATGTTAGCTTTTTGCTTAACACTATTGGTTATTGCGCGCGAAATTGACATGAGTTTTCCTTCTGTAATTGCGCTTGGTGGTTATGTATTTTCAGTTACATTTCAAACAACGCAATCACCTTTAATTGCCTTCGTTGCTGCAGCACTTGTTGGTATTCTTTGTGGAATATTAAACGGATTATTAGTGGTTTGCTTTAATATTCCATCAATTATCGCAACAATTGGAAGCCAATTCTTTATTGGTGGATTAACCACCGTTGCGGCTGATGGATTAGCATTAAGTTTACCTGAAATTCGTGACAGCTGGTTTCATACAATGATGGTTGGTCGAATAGCTGATGTCATTCCGGCACAAACAGTATGGTGTTTAGTTATTCTGGCGGGTTTATGGTTACTTCTATCACGACATGTGATTGGCGATAATATTAATTTCATTGGAGATAATCCAAAAGCAGCAGAAATGATGGGAGTTTCAGTCGCTCGTACCCGTTTATTATTATTTGTTTTAATGGGATTAATGTCGGCAATTGTTGGCGTATTTATTAGTCTTGAGATGAGTAGTTGGTGGCCAAATCAAGGTCAAGGTTATATGCTTTTGGTCTTTGCCTCTGTTTTTATTGGCGGCACATCAGTACTTGGTGGACGAGGGACACTTTTAGGAACATTTTTTGGCGCTTGTATTATTGGTATCTTAGAGGCTGGAATTATTAGCGCTGGCCTCGCAGGATTTTGGACTCGACTAGTTTATGGCGTTATCATTATTATTTCTTTAATTATTCATAGCGTTTTACTTAAACAGCATAAAGGAACTTGGCGGCAGTTAATCCACTAACATTCACGAAATACTACATAAAAAGAGAGCGAGAATGCTCTCTTTTTTTATAAGTAACAACAACTAGTGACGTTGTAACTGTTTAAATATTTAAATAAAAGCATCACATTACCCACAATATTAAAATTTTAACGCTTATTTTCAGGCGCTTTTCTATCTATTTCCCTATTTTAGATCTTTACCTTTGATCGCTTTTATGATCTTTTGATTTTTTATAAATACATGAATTATATAGCTTTAATTTATCAGTCTTATATAATATCTCTTATAGCAGATCAAGAATATAGACAAAAAGTAATGACGATCGACCATTCAAATGCATTAGTACTTAATGACTTAAATTTAAGACCAGGAACTCTTCGTCAACAAACGGCTGTTGGCCAACAAATCCGTCAAAGGGATCAATTTATAGCTAATCCAGCATTGGCATATATAAACTCATTAGCTGCAACCGATACGACCGGTGGTCAGGCAAATGCACGTTATACAATAGAACGTTTTGGACGGTTTTTATTAGGGCCAACATTTGCTCGAATTGATTGGATAATATTATTAACAACCCCTGCACTTATTGAGCAAGCGATGGTGGCTTTTCTTACTCATCGAGCAAAAATAAAAGCCCAAATGAAAGGATTATTTTATGACCCATCACGATCACTGAAAAATTTACATATTAATCCCTTGAGAAAAGCACTTTCCACTGTTGGTGATTATTTTTATCAACAGCAACAGATTTCAACAGCCCAATACAAAACTTGGCAATATGCTATCAGTAATTTTTCAATTAGAAACCACCCTTCTATTAATTTAGAACAAGGTTGGCTTCCTGCTCTTATTACAGAAAAAACATTAAATATTGAATTCACATCTCAAGCGAAAATTATGTTGGAAGCATTCAGTTGTTTTTGTATAAGGCCATGTATAGAAAGAATAGATTGGTACAGTATTCTTTATGCTCCAGTTCTACAAACCTCCATGCAATCTTTTTTATCTTCACGCTTGACGATGAAAAGTAGCGACCGAAAACAAGATTATGCACCGGCAACAGCTGATAATTTATTAAGAATGTTACGTGGTGTGGCCTACCATGCTTGGTTATCTGAATCGATTTCGATTGAAACCTTACAACGAATAAAATCTATAAAACTGCCACGAGGTTCGCGTCAATCAAGTGGTAGATATTTAAGTTATTCCGATGTTGACCAAATATCGGCACTAACTTTGGCGCAATCAAATAAAATAAAAGCATTAAGAGATAATGCAATTTTTTGGTTAATGTATGAATCAGGCTTACGTCGGGCAGAAGTTATTGGGCTTGATCTCGGTGATATTGATCTATATTTATGTAAAATTCGCGTAATGGGTAAAGGTAATAAGGAACGGCATGTACCTTTCTCAAAAAACAGTGATTTATACTCAGCGATTGAGCAATGGTTAACGATCCGATCGAAACATTTACAAAAAATATCGAGTTTTTTCTGTGGTGTTAATCGCTATCAGCAACTCACATCACAACGATTAACGACCCAAACGCTTAATGATCTCTGTAAACAAGTTCATCAAAATGGTTTTTCACGTCAAATATCGCCCCATGATTTTCGTCATTCAGTAGCGACCAACCTATTACGCTCAGGTTATGATTTATTATTAGTGAGTAAATTTATGGGCCACAGCAGTATTTCAACAACACAGCGTTATGACCGGCGTACTGATGATGAACTACAAGGTGTTACTCCTGGTCGTAAATAGATCACACTATAGACAATTTGTTTCAATATTTATCGTAGAAAATTTAGCCAAAGTATAATAATGGCATCATATTCTGTTATATATAATAAAAAATGTTATCGTATGAAAAATAAAAAATTGGACTGGTTATGTTTATATATTTAAGACTATTTGTATTAGTAATAGGCTTCATTTTTACGAGTTCGAGTGCTGCTCTTACTATTAAGCAATATAGTCAGCAATATGCTTTGTTACCTTGTACTGGTTTGGAATTGAGAATTAACAGCTTTGAAAAAAGGCTACCAATGTTGTTATCTAATGCATCTAAGAAAGAAAAAGCAGAGTTAAAGCGTGAGGATGAAGCCCTAAATAAATTATATAAACAAAAGCGTTGCCATAAAAGAAACGCCCAATAATAACAATATTAATGGGCGTTAAGACGGAGTCATAATAATAGGATTAAAAAAGTAATGTATAGCTTAAATATAAGTTTAGTGCTAATACGATTGCAACAATAACTAAGCCTAACGTTGAGACAACTTTATTATTCTTATACTTACCCATAATTACTTTGCTATTAGTAAAGTATAGTAATGGAATGATTGCGAGTGCTATACCAAAACTTAGAACCACTTGGCTCATAACCAATATTTCAGTTGTGTTTACCGCTAAAGCGATAACAACAAATGATGGAATCATAGTAATTGAGCGACGAAGCCACATTGGAATACTAAACTTAACAAAGCCTTGCATTACAACTTGTCCTGCCATTGTTCCCACTACTGTAGATGAAAGACCTGATGCGACTAATGAAATACCAAATAATACTGATGCTGCTTTACCCACTAATGGTGTTAATGTTTTATAAGCGGTTTCTATTTCAGCAACATCTTTATTACCAGAATAGTGAAATACTGCGGCAGCCATTGCTACAATAGCGATATTTACGAAACCAGCAATAACCATTGCTATTAATACGTCATATTTTGTTGAACGTAGTCGTGTTGATACTTTCTCACCATAGGTGTTTTTAAATAATGCTGAATGTAAATAAATAACATGCGGCATTACTGTTGCACCAAGAATACCTGCAGCTAAATATATTTGGTGTGGGCTATTTAATGTAGGTACGATTAATCCTGTTACCAATGCATGTGATTCAGGTGGTGCGATAAATAATTCAAAAATATAGATGACAGCGACTAATAATAATAAAGCACCAATAACGACTTCAAGTGGTTTTTGCCCTTTATTATTAAGCATCAATATCATGATACTTGCGATAGCTGTAATAACAGCACCTTCCATTAAGCTAATACCAAACAATAATTGAAAGCCTACAGCTGCACCAATAAATTCAGCAAGATCTGTTGCTATCGCAATTATTTCTGCTTGAATCCAATATGGACCAATAGCCCATTTAGGAAGGTGATCACGCAAATGTTCAGCTAAGTTTTTTCCAGTAACAATACCTAATTTAGCGGATAAATATTGAATTAGCATGGCCATTAAATTGGCCCATAATACTACCCATAATAGCTGGTAACCAAACGCTGATCCTGACTCAATATTTGTTGCAAAATTACCTGGATCAATGTAACCAATAGCAGCAATAAATGCAGGGCCTAATAAAAGTAATTTCTTTTTTAACTTTAAGCTAAATGGTGTTGGCTGCATATTAAGTGCAACAGTTGCTTTATTCATAAATGACTCCTTTGTCTTGAGTCTACTTTACCCAAGATGCAAATGAGAATCAATATCATTTAATAGTTAAATATGGTTGCTTATGTTTCACTTATGGGTTTTAACTTATTGATAGTTAATGGCTATTAGCATGATAGCCATTTTTTACTTAAGAGCAAAAATTTTATCATTACTAATGTTTAAAATGTCACCCATATCAAAAAAATGTGATCATTTGTCAATAATAACTAATAGAGTGTTTTATCTTTATAAAAAGATCGATATTGTCGTCTTGTTGATTTATATATCTTTAGCGCATTATAGGCAACTAAATGTTAATCGTTCCAAATATATGTTTATTTTATTATTTTAAATAGTCATATTTTTGTAAGGTTATTTTTTACAATAAGCATTACTCTATACGTCATTACTACAATTATGGTGCGAAATGGATATTTAAAAAGGGATGCAATATGGAAGCTGAAGCAAATAAAAAACAAGCTTTTGAAACCGATGTTATTCAAATCTATCTTCGTGATATAGCGGTGAAGCCTCTTCTTTCTAAAATGGAAGAAATACTTTATAGCCGTAAAGCCCTTAAAGGTGATCACAATGCAAAGAAGATAATGATTGAAAGTAATTTACGATTAGTTGTAAACATAGCAAAACGGTATCGTGGTAGCTCTATTCAATTTAGTGATCTTATTGATGAAGGAAACATTGGTCTTATTACTGCTGTAGATAAATTCGATCCAGAAAAAGGTTTTCGCTTTTCTACGTACGCAACATGGTGGATTAAACAAACGATAGAGCGTGCCATTCATAATCAAAGTCGTACTATTCGTTTACCTGTTCATGTATCTAAAGAAATCAATACTATCTTACGAACACATAAAAGTTTATTGCATAGCCAGAATAAAGAACCAAATGATGAAGATGTAGCGAGAAAATTAAATCGTGACGTGGATGATATTACTACCCTTCTATCATATGATGCTTCTGTTATTTCTTATGATCAAACAATCAATGATGAGGCAAATTCGCAATCACTTGCAGTATTCCTCGCTAATGATAAAGAACTTCAGCCTGATGCTCATTTAGATGAAATGGACACGAAGCGTATAACCACAATGATTCTTGATTCCTTACCACCCCGTGATAGAGAAATTATTTGTCGTCGATTTGGATTATTAGGCTATGAATCACAAACGCTTCAAGAAGTCGCTGAAGAAGTAGGATTAACTCGTGAACGCATTCGTCAATTACAAGTTATCTCTTTGAAAAAGCTTCGTCATTATTTACAACGTGATAATTATGATATCTCAACACTATTTGCTGACACAGCATGATAGATTGTTTACTATTATTTAAAAGAGCACATTAGGTGCTCTTTTATCGTTATAGTTAAGGTTTGTTATGCATTTAAAATCATTATTGATTGCTGGTTCTGTATTGTTCTTTTCAGGGTGTGCTAGTTACGGTGTAACTGAAAATGAAATGCAGTCATACTTAAATAAAGAAACCCAATTTAATCATTCTGTTGGTATTCAAGGCTTGGCTTATGCGACAGGCAAATTTGATAATATTAAAGTCGGAATTGGACGGGTTGCAAAAAATAAAGTCAACGTATCTGCAACAGCGACGGCTGATTTAGAGTTAATGGGACAACCAACTCAAAATATTTCAATTAAAGCGAATTTTAGTGCCATCCCCTATTATAACCAAGACCAAGGGGCTATTTACTTAAAAGACCTCAATATTGAATCATTAGATGTAACACCACAACGATTAAATAACGTGCTAACAAAACCAGTTATCACGCCCATTGTTTCTTTCTTAAGCCAAGTTTTATCAACAAAGCCAGTGTATAAACTTAATGATAATGAAATAGAACAATCGCTTTTGAAGAAGACCAAGCCTGAATTAGTGATTGAAAATCATAAATTAGTTCTAGATTGGTAATCAATAGCTGTCCATATAAAAAGCTCTTAGTTTAAGAGCTTTTTTATTGACTACTTTCTGACTGTTTCAAAATATGTTCATTTAACGTTTCATCCATCATTTTCACAGCCCTTTCTGCCTCAAAAGATCGCTTCATTGCAGCTGCTGCGTAATCTCTCATAGTCGGTGTTTGGCTAGTAATAATTAGCATAAAGACAAAAATAATCGTAGCAACCGATAAGATAGCGGCGGTATATATGCGCCGAGTAATACGAGTTTCACTTTGTTTAATTTCTTCTTTTACAGATCGTAATACATCGTAGTTGGTGATGTTTGAACGAATTCTTAGGTTTTTATCCATTTTAAACATTCATTTATTATTAATAACATATTATTTTATCAAGCAATTCTGAATTTAAGCTTACGGTAGTTTAATTTTGTTGATGAAGTTATTTTATTTTCAACTCACAAAGTTATAGTGCGTTAGGTTTTATAAAAAAGCAGAGTTATTACACTCTGCTCAATCATTAAGAACCTATAATTACAAATATTAATAATAAAATAGCTAATAACCACACTGGGCATTGGTACTTTTTAATTAAAATATACCCTATAACAACCGCTATAATATCAACAGCTGATTTAATTGAACTTGTTATTACTGGATTAATAAGCGCACTACCTAATAAACCAACCACACAAGCATTTATTAATAAAATAGCTTGTGTTAATCGAGGATGACTAAATAATGCTTTCCAAGCAGGAAGAAAAGCAAATAGCAATAAACTTCCAGGTAGAAAAACCGCAACAGTTGCAACGATACTCCCCCAAAAAGGCATTGTTGGCATCGCTGAAGCGCCGAGATAACTAGCCATTGTAAACATAGGGCCTGGAACTAATTGCGCTGAAGCATAAGCACTTAAAAAAGTATTATCGGTGACCATTCCATCAAGCATTGGTTGTAATAGAGGTAACACCACATGGCCTCCTCCAAAAACAAAACTGCCCGCTTGATAAAAAATAGAAAATAATTTAATACTATCACCTGTTGATGCTACTAATGGTAATAATGCTAATAACCCTAAAAAGCTAGCGACTAATCCTATATGAGGTCGAATGGGTTTAATTAAATGCTTATTAACTACGGGTTGTGTTTTAAATGACCATAAATAGCCGGTAATACTAGCTACAATAATAGGGAATATTTGCCCTAACAGACCATTACTAAACATTAACCACGTCATTGTTAATAATGCAGTTACAATAGTTGGGATAGAGGTTAAATTCTTTTTTGTCATCCCCCATAAAGCATCTGTAACAACCACAACAGCTAATAATTTTGCCGCGGTAATAATGTGCTCAACAATAATTGAGTTACCAAATTTATTATTTACCACAGCAAGAAAAGTTAATAATGCAAATGATGGTAAAGTAAAACCAATAAAAGCAGCAATAGATCCTATATAGCCTGCTTTTTTATAACCAATATACATTCCAAGCTGACTACTTGCAGGGCCGGGTAAAAACTGACACAACGCGATCGCTTGCGTGAAATCTTCATCAGTAAGCCATTTTTTCTTAACGACAAACGCTTGCTGAAAATAGCCTATATGTGCTGCGGGGCCGCCAAAACTACACAACCCTAACACTAAAAACTGCCAAAAAACCGTTACCATTGCTCACATCTCCTATAGTGAAGTAATGATTGTAACGATTGTTCCTCTATTACTAAAATCGTTTGTACAGATGCATATCATTAATCTTATCGATGGTTAATTTCTTTATTGCTTCACATCATTTTCATCATCAACATAATCCTCTATCATGGAATCATAGTCTTCTTATGTAATAACAAGCAAAGCCATATACGGTTCCCTATTTTGCTTTTCTCTTTAAGAGTAGATGCTTATGCTAGAAAATCTTCAACAAATGGTCATCTTGGCAGCGATCGGTCATGAACAAAATTTCACTCGAGCAGCAGATAGATTAGGCATCTCTAAATCTCAAGTCAGTAAACAAGTGCGCTTTTTAGAAGAGCGGTTAGGTTGTCAGTTAGTTCAACGCAGTACGCGTACAGTTGCGTTAACAGAAATTGGTTTACAGTATGCTGATTATGGTCAGCAGCTAGTTGATACTGTTAATGAAGCTGAAGCAATGGTCGCAGGCTATCGTAATGAGATTAAAGGTGTACTTCGTATTGGTATTGCTCAGTCTTTTGGCAATATTCACATTACATCGGCTTTAGCTGAATTTCAAAAAAGTAACCCAGAACTCGAGTTAGAAATAAGTCTTTTTGATCATCGTCCAAATTTATTGGAAGAAGGCTTCGATTGCTGGATTGCTATTCATGAGCATCCACCTGAAGGTATGGTAGCAAGAAAATTAGCGACCTGTGAGTTTGTTGTCGTTGCTTCTCCTGATTACATAGCCCAGCATGGCCAACCGGAAACACCCAGTGATTTACGTCGCCACAACTGTATCACTTATCAAAGCCGTGAGCGTAAATATGTTAATTGGGCTTTTTCTCGTGATGGCGTGCAGCAATCAATTCGGGTTAGAGGGAATTACCGCATAGATAACGCCCCTGCTGTGTTAGACGCTGCGGTAAGTGGCTTAGGTATTGCGTATCTATCGACTTATCTAATGACAGATGAACTTGAAAGCCATAGATTAATTCAGTTACTTCCCGAATGGAAAACGACAGTTGATTTACCTATCTATGCTGTTTATCCACGCAGAAAATACTTAGCACCAAAAGTACGTTGCTTTATTGATTTTATGGCAGAACGGATGGCACAAGCCCCATATAAGGTTCAGGTTTGATATAATGGCCATTTTTTAATCATTACATTCATGATGATATAGAAACAAAAAACGCGGCCATTATAGCCGCGTTTTTATATCTAAAAGGCCAGTTATTCTATAGCCTGTTTCTTTTGTGCAGGTAAAGCATACATACGACGCAGTATGTTTTGCACTCCTTGAGGCTGATCAACCAGCTTTTGTGCAAACAATTGCTTTTCTTCCGCAGTAACTTGATCTGATTCAATATCTGCTGCAATGTAATTTGATGGAAATAAATGATAGTTTTCAGTTATTTGCTTATCAATTACCATCGCGAGTTCATCCGGTGTTTCTGGCGCATCAGTAATTACATCACCAAAGCTAATATGGATTCTACGTTTCTGGCCGACAATACCCTGTACGATACTTTCAATATCTTCAAATTCAGATTTTTCGTAAGTACCCGTGGTTTCTTTTTGGTAAAGTTCTTGAGCTTTAGCCAGATCACAAGGATCATTTTCATATGAAATAGCAACAGGAACGATATTCAAGCCACTCATAAATTCAGAAAAAGATACCTTTTGCTTACGTCCTTCCATAAAAAACATCTTTAGAATGGCAGGATCAGTTTTATCGTTACCATCTTTTGCTCGCCCTTCTTTTTGTGCAATCCATATGTTATTGCCAGTCATTAAGGAATAAGAAATATAACTAGAAAGCAAGCCTAATGACTTCATTAACTCACGTGGGCCTTTTGATGAACGTTTAACAATAAAACTCTTGTTCAAACGCATCAACTCAGTCGCACACGGCTTTTTAAGTAAATTATCGCCAATAGCAATACGAACTGTATTAAAGTTCTCATTGAACAGACACCAATTCACCATTGCTGGATCCATTGCAATATCACGGTGATTCGAAACAAACAAATACGCTTTATTTGGATCTAATTTATTCAAGCCCGTTGTCGTTACACCGTCACATGAATGAGCAATAGTCGCGCGCATATACTTCGCAACATAGTCTTGCACATCTTTAACACTTGCAACATTTGACCACTTTTTAACAAGAAAACGTTTAATTAACGGAATAAGTAGCCAGCCGAACATACCGGATGCATGAGGAAAGCGGTATTTTAAAATAGCATTGATAAAATCTCTATCATCAATAAGGCGTTTGATCGCCCCTTTAACTTCGTTATCGTTGTAAGGGCGGATTTCTTTATAAATATCGTTATCTATACACACAATAATGCTTCATCTTGAAAAAACTTGGCTATTTTACTGATAAATCATGTTTTACCAAATAACCTACGTCAATAAGGGGAATGGTTGGAGGTCTAACCACGTGATGTTGTTGAAAAATCAACCACTATTAATTATTAAAACTACAATTTAATGCAAAAGTGACTAATCATACACTGATTTTGACTATTGTCGCCTATGTGTTGTTGACGAGGTAATAAAAACAGCCGAATATGTGCAGGATAACGAGTTAGAGAGACATTATGAAACAAGCCATTGAGTTTTCTAAAAACGAGCACCCTTTTCTTTTCGTTGGTTCTCGTCGTAAAAGCAACAACGCTTACTTTATTGTTGTTACTAGCGGTAGCATCTTAATACGGTTAGGTAAACATGAACATCTCGTGTCCAAAGGGCATGGCTTTTGGGTTCCCTTTGATTGTTTACATGCAGTAACCATTTTACCTGGCACACATTTTTTCAAAGTTGCTTTTTCAATTCGTCTGCAACAGCCATTATGCCGTGATACGGGATTCTTTGTGGTTACGCCACTACTTGATGCTTTATTAGCTGAACTTGAAAAGCAGCCAGCTGAAAATCACGACTGGGATGGTGTAGAAGGACGCTTACTTAAAGTTGTAGCAGATCAAGTATCGACCCTATCAGCATCAACACAATCATTATCACCAGCTATTAACAAGCAATACCACAACGCATTAGCTTTGCTATTTAATGGTAATAAAGTCACAGAGCAGTCAGCTATACAGGTAATAGAACCAGTATTAGGTATGACATTAAAAGAATTTGAAGCTTGTATTACTATGCGTGAAACGGTGAAGTTAATCCGTTCAGGAAGAAAATTAACACAAATAGCTGCGCAACTAAACACATCTGAAGTCTTACTGGAAGCGCTTGCAATGCCTATTTTAGGTAAACCCTTTCAAAAATAATACGACTCTACATAATAATGCCCATCATTGTAATGGGCATTATTCTTCATATTTAATGGTTCAAATCTTGGCGAATGACTTTAAGTAAATAGCTTTAGATAAATTAACACCTAGTTAAGCGGTACATGAACCTGTACGGAAATTCCATCATCAACACTGCTTTTGGTATGCCAACGATAATCTAATCGTACTCGTGTACTACCATCATCAGCAGCACCAAAGCCTAAGCTCATTTGAACGCCATGATTGAGTACCCATTGCTCGGCATCAATAACATCTTCCACGTCTTCATCATCATATTTTTTGGGTAACCAGAATCCCAAGCCATAATACATTGAATCATTATATTCAGTAAAAACAGGATGATCAGCAAAGTCATCACTCCAATGATTCCAGAATTCACTGGTATTATCTGCTTGATCTTGTTTCCAATCATTAAACCGTTGAACACGAGAATAAGGATCATCCTTAATATGCGCGAAAGGAATACCTTCAGTCTTGGTAGATAATCGACATACTGATGGATCAAACTGAAACAATTGATCCTCCACTTTTATGCTGTGATTGGGTGTCAAAACACATGAAGATGCATATGCAGATGATGAATAAATTAAGTTACTCATAATTATAAGTATCAAAGCGCTAATTTTATTCATATGCAATATCAAGCTTCCATTTGTTAATCAGTAAATCGAAACCGATCATCATTCATCAGCATTGTTTTCACTGTTGGTGTCGTATACTGAGTAATGTCACGATTATGTGTTAGAGCTTCTCGTATAGCTGTACTGCGAACCGGAACCGTTTCAGGACATGCCATTACTTGCCAACGTTTAAGTATCTGATCCGCTTTATAAAAGCGATGAAAACTCATAAAATTATCAGGACCAATTACAAAAGTAATATTCGCTTCTGGGTGCTTTAATTGTAAAGCTTCAAGGACAGCAAACGTTGTAACTGCATTATCATCAATCGCTATTTGTTGCTCTAATGTAGATAATTCTAGGTTACTTTGTCCAATATCACTGATGAATGCATTTACAAGATCACATCGAGCCTCATAGTCGAGCATTACTTTCCCCCACGCATGCTGATAGCTAGGAAGCAGTAACACTTTATCAAACTGCCCTAGTCGTTCTAGCACCGAACGATGACCTATACTTGGAGGATTAAATGCGCTACCAAAAACTGCTAGTGTCTGTTTCATATTTCAATCAACTAACCTCTTATTGCAAAACCAACCAAATACTATCGCAATAGCGAAACATTCCTTAGTATCGTACTGTTTTAACGCTAAAACGGTATTATTTTACATAATTTCACGTTTGAGCATTGATCCTTAGTAAGAGTTATCGCATGATTTTGATAAAGGTGTAATGGCTGAGTTCTCATTTTTCCATTATGTCGTTTTAAGTGATTAATATTTGGGCAAAGCCTTAAGGATTTATTACCCATGGAACAACTTATCCGTGAAGAGATGCGCGTACTTCCCACTATCGATGTTGAGTTTGAAATTCAACGCCGTATTGCTTTCATTCAGAAAAAACTCAAACAATCTGGATGTAAATCTTTAGTACTCGGTATTAGCGGAGGTGTTGATTCAACAACTTGTGGCCGTCTAGCACAACTTGCTATCAATGATTTAAATACAACAACATCAAGCAATGATTACCAATTCATTGCTGTTCGTCTGCCTTACGGTGAGCAACAGGATGAAGATGAAGCACAACAAGCTTTGCAGTTTATTCAACCAAGTCAATCTGTAAGCGTAAATATCAAAGCTGGTGTTGATGCATTACACGCCAATGCATTATTAGGATTAGAAAGCACAACTTTAATTCCAACAGATGCGGCTAAAGTTGACTTTGTCAAAGGCAATGTAAAAGCACGTGCACGTATGATTGCCCAATATGAAATTGCAGGCTTAGTCGGTGGGCTTGTTATTGGTACTGATCATTCAGCTGAAAATATTACTGGGTTTTACACAAAATTTGGTGATGGCGCTTGTGATTTAGCCCCTCTTTTTGGTCTTAATAAACGCCAAATTCGTTCTATTGCCGCGACATTAGGCGCACCTAACCATCTCGTTGCAAAAATACCGACGGCTGACTTAGAAGAGTTAGCACCACAAAAAGCCGATGAAGAAGCATTATTAGTTACTTATGACCAAATTGACGATTTCCTTGAAGGTAAACCTGTTGATGATTTCGCTCGTGAGCGTCTAATCAGCATTTATCGCGCAACACAGCATAAACGTCAGCCTATTCCAACAATTTATGATATTGACTAATTCAGCTCTCTGATACTATTTAGTTATAACAAAAAGGCCTAACTCAATGTCAGGCCTTTACTTTATTGAATCAGCGAATATTTTATTTACATAGCTCAGGTTGAGGTTGATCAATAATGAGTGCATCCAGCTCTCTCCATAAATCATCACAAATATTAGGACGGTATACCGCTTCTTTGAATGCAGAATGCTCATGCTGATACATTTTATAATGTCGCGGCGAGCTCTTGCTGCTTGAACGTACATTTGATAAACGATCACAAACTTTTACTATCAGTGCTAAACGTGCAGCATCATCTTCAATATTTAAAGCGGCTAAACGTTGATTAATTTCTAGTTTTCTTTTGGCTCGATCTTCTAATTTCACATCAGTAACAGAATTAACCGCATCAGCAATAGTAAAACCAAAACGATCAACTAATTCGTTAAAATTCGTGTCTGTATCTTCAATTACATCGTGTAGTTGGGCGGCAATCATTGCATCTACGCCAAATGGTTGCGCAAGTTCTGCTACAGTATTGAGATGAACCGCGTATGGGAGTTCACCATATTTTTGGTCACCATGGCGTTTTTTTGCAAATTCTTGTGCAGCTAAATAACGACTATCCATCACATTATCCTCGGTACTTTCTTATTATATTGGTTCATTGTAGAAGCAATACATTCCTTGTTACTAGTCATTTATTTGGAATAAAATAATTCAAAAATAAAAAAAGAGCCTTTCGACTCTTTTTATTTTTAGATAGTTATGAATGATAACTCAGAGGTTATTCTTCTTCATCAGCAGGAAGCTCACCAGCAGCCTGACGACGCTTCATATCCGCTTCACGAATCTCATTAGCAACAATCATGATAGCCTCACCGCTACTGATACCGGTAGCCATAAGATCATGAATACGCTCTGCCGCTTCTTGCTGCTCTGAGTGCGTTAATGTCGGCGTGTGATTATACATATCATTCTTCTTAACTTCGTAAACGGGTATGTATTCTAGGAGTAAAGTACAACAATGTCACTGTTTATCCTTACTGAATACAAATTAACCTGGATGACCATCAACTCGAGCTTTAGTCAATACTGGATAATAAACGACCGTAAAAATAACAAATGCAATCACCCATAATATAGCAGAAATAACATAAGCATCCATTGTAGCAACAGGCATCACCACCACTAATAATGTGCGCGCTAATAATGAGCCAAATAAGCTAATAAAAGCGATGATCATCCAGCGTCCAACTTGTAATTTACGCCCTGTATGCCCTAATGAAACACGTGCCATCATTGCCAATATCATCGCACCAATACCACCAATAGCAATAATATGAATACCAATAGTTGGGTTCATACTATGGTTAATATAACTTCCACCAAGCCAGGCTAAACCAACGATCATGGATAAATAAGCCCCGTGTAATGACCACAATAGCGGCACAGTTACAGTCTTATAGCTACGCCAGCGACACATGCGTACTAAATTGGTCGCCGCTGCTATAAGGTAGGTAATTGCTAATATGTATGGCGAAACAGCAACGGGAAGAAGAGTCAAGATAAGCAATACCCAAATAGGTATTAACGCGGCATATTCCAACATTGATGTACGAGTAATGGTCTCTGTTTGTGTGCCTCGTGAGGTGAAAAATGGAATCACTCTACCACCAACAACAATAACAACCGCTGCAATAATCGTTAACGTTGTTAATGCTATTGCTTTTAAATCATAAGGAATGACTTTGAGCACCATTAAGTGATATTTAACGTTCAGTAACGTAAACATAATAAGTACAGGGACAAAGAACATATTGCGCCATTGCTTAACTTTAAAGATGGGTATTGCTAAAAAAATCGTTGCTAGAATAATCCAGGCACAATCAATCACCATCCATAAATAACTTGGTGTTGCAAAGATAAGGCCTAAACGCGCAATAATCCATAATCCAAATAGAAAGGCTAGTTTTGCTCCTTTCACACCCGTCTGCCCTGTCCATGTTTGTACTGCTGTTAGTAAAAAACCAACAATAACCGCACCTGCAAATCCAAACAGCATTTCATGGCTATGCCACCATAGCGGGTTACCATACATAAATTGACTAATATGCGTATTACCAGCCCATAACAATCCCCATAACATGATTGAGATTACGGCATAAACAGCAGCACCGATAAAAAAGGGGCGAAATGCGAGCCTAAATAAAGGGAATATTTTTTCTTCTTTTGCTCGATCGATAATTTGCATCATACTACCTCACTATAAACATGTATAAATTATACATGTTTATAGTCCCATTTCTACGCTTTCTCAAATTAGTTTTAGAGAATATCTTTTATTTACCTATTCTAAAGAAAAAAATGGCTACTACATTACTGTAATAGCCATTTTTGCTTAATTACTTTCATCATCATCGCCAACATAATCAACGGGACGAGTGATTCGTTGAATATCGAGAATCGAGA
The DNA here is from genome assembly GCF_036040035.1 of Photobacterium sp. S4TG1. NCBI lineage: Bacteria > Pseudomonadati > Pseudomonadota > Gammaproteobacteria > Vibrionales > Vibrionaceae > Photobacterium > Photobacterium sp. S4TG1. Next base: position 231,906 of record NZ_JAYXUH010000005.1, on the reverse strand, counting down.
TTTCACCTTGCCAACGTGTTTTTACAACACCAACACTGAGCCAATAACGGCCTTCAGGAAAGCTTAATTTAGGTAACGTTGTCGGCCAGTTAGAATCAGATTCTTGACTCCAGATAGCATGCCATGTTGTATCATTAAGATCGTAAAGTTTAGTGCTTAATGTCGGTGCAGGACAATTGCCACTATTTTTATTAATATTATCAATACGCCATGTTTTACTGTCTTTCCAACTGATCTCTTGCTTATCGGCTGGTGTAGTTAAAACAATCCATCCAACCCAAGGTGGTTTATTCACAGCGGTAATTGAGAGTTTATATAACCCAGCAGATACAGGCTCATCTAATCGTTGTGTCTCAACCGAAAAAAAGCCGCCATCATCAATAAATGGTGCACCCTGCAATAATGGTTTATTGGGCCATTTTGTCAGACTAATATTGGTAATATCACTGCGCGTAAGGCCGACGACAGAAATCTTTAACAATTGTTGATTAAGATTTTGTTCTGCTTGACGTTCAATCGATAATTTAGGTAGCCACGTCGGTAAAACTTTACGCTCAAGGCTGTGACCACAGTCTTCAGTAATCGCTAAGTTAAGTAACTGATCAAGATTATCGGCTTCAACGCTATTGGGTGATTGTTGCCATGCTTGAATAATGGTTTGAAAAACAGCAGCGGTATTATCTTCAAGTAATTCTTTATGCGCCATTGTATAAAGATCTTTTGAAATAAACCAATCAGATGCAGCAAATGCACTCGATGAAAAAAACGTCGAGTGCATTAACAGTAATCCCATAAACCAGCGTTTTGGCTTGTTTATCTTCATGGATCGGGGTACCTAAATCTTAAGGTTTCATTCGGTATCCAACACCACGCAATGTTTCAATCTCAATATCAGGCAATTTTTGACGCAATTGCAGAATATGAGTATCAACAGTACGCGTTGTTGGGTAATGATTATAGCCCCACACTTGATCTAACAGCTCATCACGAGTAAAAACACGACCTGCATTTTTAGCCAGGAATACTAATAATTCAAATTCAGTTCGAGTTAATGTTACATTTTCATCTCCGTGAAATACTTCACGACTTTCTTGGTTAATACGAATATTACCCACAGAAATGATATTAATGGCTGCCATATCGCCATCTTCACCACGTAAATGAACACGAACACGTGCTAAGAGCTCTTCTTCTGCAAAAGGCTTTGTGAGATAGTCTTTTGCACCTGAATCAAGCCCGATCACTTTATCATTAATAGAAACCATGGCTGTTAACAAAATAACAGGCACATATTTCTTCTTTAACCAGCCTGATAAGTAATCAAGCGAGTCACCTTCTGGCAATTGACGATCAAGTACTACAAGATCTGCATCACGCCATAAGGCATCAACTTTAGTGGCACAATCAGCATATAAGCAATTGTATCCAGCTTGCTTTAAGCAATCGAGTAAACCATCAGCAAGGTTCCGGTCATCTTCAACCAGTAGCAGAGTTTGATTCACACGGAATCTCCAAAATAAACGTTGTAGGCGGACCAATAAGTTTCATTCGTCCCCCCATTCTATTAATCATCGATTCAACAATAGTTAAGCCCAGGCCTAAGCCCTGAGAACTAACAAATGGTTTTCTTAAACGAGACCAATCTTTTGCACTCAGTTGTCCTTCATCTTGAACAACCAATTTCAAAATCCCGTTTTTATACGATGACGATAAGCTAACAGGCACTACGCCATATTTATGAGCATTGGACAGCAGGTTATCAAGACAAGTTCCTAGCCAATAAATATTAACAAGAACACTTCTATCTTCTTCTAATTTTAATATAACATCATATTTTTCAGTGAGATAACCCAACCATTCATTTAATGACTCTACATTCTGAACACTTAATTGTTGCTGATTTGCTTGAAGGTAATCTTTACTCGCTTCTGCCAATTGTCGTAATCGGCGAGAATCTTCAGTCAAACGACGGAACTCGTCATATAACCCTTCGGGTAATTCGTCAAAATGACGTCTAAAGCCTTCAACAGTCATTGCTAAGCTAGCAATAGGTGTTCGTAATTCATGGGTCAATATTTGTAATACTAACATCCGCTCTTCCATCGTGCGACGACGAATACGGAATCTATAAATCACCCAACTCAATAACAAACCAGCATTCATCACCAGTAAGCCTATTAACAAATAATAGGTTACATGTGACTTATTATCTTCACGCCAACAAATATTGCCATTTTTCGCGAGACAAAAATCATTTTCATCTAAACGCTTAAAATGTAATTGGTAGCGATTAAGCGTTTTTGTCCATGTAACTTGGCCAAAAACACGGTATTCATTATCATTACGAACCCAAAGTTCGCCATTAGATATAAAAAATTGCGCACCAGAAATGAAGGCATGGATCTCATCATTCTTCATTCGCTGCAACCGCCCTAAAATCGTTGTTGCAACAGCTATTGGACGTTCTTTTATATGCAAATATTTACTGTATTTTATCGCCATATCCGGATGTTTTTGAATATAACGGTAAGCATAACTACCACCACCGGGATGAATATACCCTGAACGTACAAACCAACTCGATGGTAATTTTGTCTTGAAACATATTGCACGAGTAAATACAACTGGCTGAGTGACCAGTGGTGATAACGGCCACGGTCCCTTACAGTTTAATGAATTATGGTACAACTGACGTAATGCATTCAGTGGGTATTCATTCGTTTGCGGTAATAATGTTTCAGGTACTAATAAGGGGCCTGGGTATAAGCTCTGAAGTTTACGAAAATCGTATGTTGCTAAAGGCTTATGTTTTAATAGATCAGAACGAACCGCATTTAACCGTTCTGGAAATGTTTGGGCTTCTGCAAATGACGCAGAAGAAAAAAATAAAGAAAAGACTAACACATACGTTTTCATGCTTGTAGCTTAACATTATAGAACAGTGTTTTGTCAAAAAAATGTCAGAGCAACAATTACTTGAAACAATAATCTTTACCTATAACATTTAAATTAAAAATACATTCTATTATTTATTGAAAAAAAAAAGCCACTCAACCCTGAGTGGCTTTAATTATAGTACGGATATTTTTATAAATGTTCAAGAATAGATAGACATGACGCTTTTGCATCACCAAATAACATTTGGCTATTTTCTTTAAAGAACAATGGGTTTTGAACGCCCGCATACCCCGTATTCATAGAACGTTTGAATACAATTACATTGCTTGCATTCCATACTTCAAGCACAGGCATGCCAGCAATTGGACTGTTTGGATCTTCCATTGCAGCAGGGTTTACGGTGTCATTGGCACCAATAACTAATACCACATCAGTTTTAGGGAAATCGTCATTAATTTCATCCATTTCTAATACAATATCGTAAGGTACTTTTGCTTCCGCAAGTAATACGTTCATGTGACCAGGTAAACGTCCCGCTACAGGGTGAATACCAAATCGAACCTCTATGCCTTGCGCACGCAGTTTATCCGTGATCTCATGTACAGGGTATTGCGCTTGTGCAACCGCCATACCGTATCCAGGAGTGATAATAACTGACTTAGCATCTTTCAGTAATTCAGCCACTTCTTCTGCTGTTGTCTCACGGTGTTCACCATATTCTTCATCTGACGCAGGTGCTGCACCATCAGAACCAAATCCTCCGGCAATAACACTCACAAAAGAGCGGTTCATCGCTTTACACATAATGTAAGAAAGGATGGCGCCCGAAGAACCAACTAATGCACCCGTTACAATCAGAAGATCGTTTGCAAGCATGAAACCTGCTGCTGCTGCTGCCCAACCTGAGTATGAGTTAAGCATTGAGACCACGACTGGCATATCAGCGCCACCGATAGAGGCAACCAAGTGGTAACCAAATGCAAATGCTATCAGTGTAACAAGAATCAATGCCACCATTGAGCCTTCAGCTTTCACAAACCACACTAGCAATGCAGCAGAAACAAGTAATGCAACAAGGTTAAGTTTATGGCGATGTGGTAACTGAAGTGCAGATGAAGACACCAAGCCACGTAACTTAGCAAAAGCGACCAATGAACCAGTAAAGGTAACTGCACCAATGAAGACACCAAGGAATACTTCCACTAAGTGAATATTAAGCAGTGCGCCTTCTAGCGGTTGATGGTGTAAAAAAGTATTAAAACCAACCAGTACCGCAGCCATACCAACAAAGCTATGAAGCATTGCAACGAGCTCTGGCATTTCGGTCATTTCTACTTTTTTAGCGTAGAAAATACCAATTGCACCACCAATAATCATTGCCAGAATGATCCAAACTGTCGCTTGCGAATCTGGTCCAAAAATAGTGGCTACTAATGCAATAGCCATACCCGCAATACCGAAGTAATTACCTTTTCGTGCGGTTTCTTGCTTGGACAGTCCAGCAAGTGACATGATAAACAATACGGCAGCAACAATGTATGCCGCTTGTACGATTCCTGCAGACATGTATTACTCCTTATTTATCTTTACGGAACATTTCTAGCATACGTTTAGTAACCGTAAAGCCACCAAAAATATTGATACTAGCAATGAGAACAGCAACAAAAGCCAACACGGATACGATTCCGGAGCCTTGTCCTATTTGGAGTAATGCACCTACAATAATGATGCCTGAAATTGCGTTTGTTACTGACATAAGTGGTGTATGTAAAGAGTGGCTAACGTTCCATACAACGTAATAACCAACAACACATGACAATACAAATACAGTGAAGTGAGCAAGGAACTCAGGTGGCGAGTAATGGCCAATCCATGCAAATAATGCAATACCTGCCGCCATCATGCCGTATTTCTTTATCGGTGACATAGGTTCAGCTTTTTTAGGCTGTACTTTCTCTACCGTTTTAGGTTTCTGTGCAACAGCAGAAACTTTAATTGGTGGCGCCGGCCATGTAACTTCACCCGCTTTAATAACGGTTAAACCACGTAAGACTTCATCATCAAAGTTAATATCAATCGTGCCATCTTTTTCTTTACATAGCAGTTTTAATAAATTGACTAAGTTTGTGCCGTACAATTGTGAAGCTTGTGTTGGTAAACGACCAACCATATCGGTGTAACCAATAATTTTAACGCCATTGGCTGTCGTAATTACTTTATCAGCTTCAGTGTAAGCACAGTTACCGCCATTTGCTGCCGCTAAATCAACAATCACACTACCCGACTTCATTGAGTCGACCATTTCTTTGGTGATCAATTTAGGCGCTGGACGCCCCGGAATCAGTGCTGTTGTGATGATAATATCAACATCTTTCGCTTGCTCTGCATATAAACGCTCAGCCGCTTGGTTGAATTCATCAGACATTTCTTTAGCATAGCCATCACCCGTCGAAGTATCTTCTTTGAAATCGACTTCGAGGAATTCAGCCCCCATTGATTCAACTTGCTCTTTTACCTCAGGACGAACGTCAAATGAGCGAACTATCGCACCTAAACTTCCTGCGGCACCAATCGCAGCAAGACCGGCTACACCAGCACCAGCAACTAAAACTTTTGCTGGTGGCACTTTACCTGCAGCGGTAATTTGCCCCGTAAAGAAACGACCAAATTCATGAGCCGCTTCAACCACAGCGCGGTAACCTGCGATATTTGCCATTGAGCTTAATGCATCAAGGGCTTGTGCTCGTGAAATACGAGGCACTGAATCCATCGCCATGATGTTAATATTTTTTGTTGCCAGTTTTTCTAATAACTCAGGGTTTTGCGCTGGCCAAATAAAGCTAACGAGACTCGCACCCTCTTTTATTAATTCAAACTCATCAATGCCAGTAGCCGGATTTACCTGTGGAGCATTCACTTTTAAAATAAGATCAGCTTGCCATACAGCTTCAGTCGTTGCTAATTCAGCACCTGCGGCTTCAAAAGCGGCATCATCAAAGCTCGCTAATGCACCCGCGCCATGTTCAACAACAACGCTGAACCCCATTTTTAATAACTGCTCAACCGTTTTCGGTGTGGCAGCAACTCGCGTTTCGTTTGCGAGGACCTCTTTTGGTACACCAATCTGCATTATTATTCCCTGAACATTGGCTATAGATAAATATTTTTTATCTAACCTTAAAAGCAATAGCAAGCTTTTTACAGTTAAAAACAAAAAATTCCACAAATTTCATTAATAAATAACATTAGCGTCATCTTATCATGAAAAATAAGCACCTTTTCATCCGTGATAAAGAGGTTAAAAAACATGTATTACATAACGTTAGTTATATTAACTAAGTCAAAAAATCAACTCAGCTCATATATCAATCAGCCTTGCTCTAAACATATTTAAAACGAAATATATTTAACAAAAAAGCAACACTTAGCTGCTTATTTTTAGCGCTAAAAATAAGATACCCAGCAAAGCGCGCTATTGCAATGAAATATGTTGTATATATGTGGATTTATTTAAACATTCGCTCACCGGTTTGATCGATAAACATTTGTGCTTTTTTCAGCATAAATGTTTCAGCATCAGCACGTGACGGTAAAATATCAGAACGTATGAAGTGGTGTGTCTGCATTGTGTCATTGATTTTTTTACAGATACGTCCAGCAATACGAAATTGCCCACCTTCCATTTGTGGCTCGGGATAAATCAAATAACCTTTATATTCAATGGGTTCAATTGTTGCTGTTTTAGTTGCCGTCTTTTTACCAAATAACCAAGAAAATAATCCCATAACTACCCCATCTTCGTTTATTAATTATCTTTTTATCAACGTAATGCTAAATTTTCACTAATGCTAGCCCTAGTTTTAAACTGACCAATTTCTGTTTTTACGCTGTCTATATACATTTTTTTATATTACAAAATCAATACTATATACTTTTATCTCGGTAAAACATTAGTTTATAAATCAGAAAAGTAGATCACAATTATGAGAGTAATATTATTCGCAACAATAACCGTTATTACAGACATAAAAAAACCAGCACAATGGCTGGCTTCTTAAATTCTTATATGTAAGCAACGTTAGTAAGATCGTTCACCTACCTATACCATTAATAATAAAAAGTAATTAACGGTAAAGACCAATGTCTTTTTGAATATGTACTGGTAGATCAGAAACATTACGTGTTTTTGGTATTGATACTGCACGGCTAAATAAAATGTCACGGGCGTGGACAAATAGGCCTTTTAACGTCAATGAATATGTTTTTTGATCATTCATTACTGTTGTTGGAATAGAATCAAAATCAAATACCTGTGCCATACTGCCTCTTCGGATTAGCCGTTATCAATGAGATTGGCAGCATAATAACGTAACGCCAAAGAGATTGAACAATGACATTATTTAGCGATTAGGATTAGATAATCTAATCCAAAAGGCTAAAACAAAACCGATACCACTAGCACAGAATATCTCACTAAAAAAGCTAAAACACGCCATATTAATAGCGATTAATACAGTTTTTTAACTCATAAAATAATAACTAATAAGGATCAATTCTCACGCTTATCACATGGAATAAATACGGTTAAATTTTCGCTTGGTTTATCAAATGTACCTTGCTGTTTTGCAAACGCTTCAAATGCATCAGACATTGTTACATTAAGGGCTTGTGGCTCTAACACGTAATCAAGTAAAGGAGCATAACCTTCTTTTCCTGCTGCAGTATAGCCAGATGACACAGAAGTATAAACATCATCATCATTAACGGTCAGCCATTGACCATTAGTGTAGTATTCTAAACGTTCAATTCGCTGCCCCTTTGGTGCGCCGCAACGATAAAGATAGCGTAAATCTGCCACATAAGGAAAACTACCATCACCTGTTCCCTCAATATCATTATTAATAGCATTATCAATCGCACCTTCAAGTGCTTGACGAACACGTAGACCGCGTACGCTATACATCATAATTCCAATTGCAAAAGGTAATAATCGTCCAGCGACATCTGCAGGTGTTATCTCACCAGGGTTAAATGAACACCTTACGCCACCAGCATTATGAATACCAAAATCAATATGATGCCCAAGCTCTCGAGCTTGCCAAACAAAGCTTTTTACTACCCAAGGCGCAATATCACTTGGTCCCTTTGCGTCAGGCACACGAATATGACGCAGAGGCTCGTTAATACGGGCAATTTTATCTGTTTGTAATGCGCGCACAGCTGGACGGTAATGTTGATTTAGAATATTTTCTATACTTGGATCTTTTATCGCAAAACGAATATTAGGCTGTCTTAATAGATAATCACGAACTTTATTATGATTATCATGATCAAGATGTTGAGTTCTTCCGGCATCAATCGTAAATTTACGCCCAAGTAAAAGCTGATTACACCCAGTTGCACTTTCTACACTGCCATCAGCATTAAAAACGATAGTTAATTGACCAAGAGCTAACGCATTACACCCAGCTTGAACCACACAAGTATTATTAACCATGAAGGCATATGTATCGGTTTTACCATATCCGATATTAGTAAAATCACCTTGCATCGTATGAGAATGGCCACCAATAATCGCACCAATACCCTCAACCTCTTGGGCTAATAATAAATCACGGTCATAGCCTAAATGACTTAACACAATAATTTTATTGACACCTTTTGCATTAAGTAATGCAATTGTATTTCGAGCAACGGTAGCTACATTACGAAAAGAGGTATCAGGATCAGGATTAGCGATTCCCGCCATATTTTCAATCGCTAAACCAAAAATAGCCACAGGTTCATCATGCACACTCTTAATCAAATAATGTGCAGATTGGGTCGCGTTATCATAAGCATAAACATTGGCTTTATTACGCAGAGGATTACGCTTTGTTTGATCTTCTTGCGATAAATCCCAATTGCCAGCTAATAATGGAAACGCCGTATGATCTAGAAAATCAGCAACAATATCATTGCCCATATCAAGCTCATGATTCCCTAAAGCCATCGCCTCAACACCAATAGCATTGAGTAAAACTGCATTCGCCATACCCTTATAAAGTGAAAAGTATAATGTGCCTTGAAAACAATCACCCGCATGTAAGAACATGAACTCACGCTTATGAAGTAACGCTTCGTGCTTAATTTCTTTAACTACAGAACAAACACGAGAAAAACCACCACAACTGGCATAAACTGATGTCTCGGTATTTAATACATCAGCAGAGAGTGACAAAGAAATCGCAGAAGGCTCAAAGTTAGAATGTGTATCATTAATATGAGCAAAAGTGATTGTTGCTGCGTGATTAACAGTCATAATAATTTCAGTTCCTCCAGAACCATCGGCATCACCTAACGACTGATTTATAACGCTCACTGCATTACAAAAATAAAGATCGTCACTAAATAAGAAACCAGATTACATAAAACGACATGAATATGAGATCTTTATCAAAATATACCATCTTTTGAAGAAAAACACTGAGTGAATAACCCATTTACACAATAGTGCTGATTTTAATTCACTCAGTGGGCTTAACGTCTTTAATGATTATAAGTAGCGACCATGACGTTGTAGAAATTCAATTTTGTAACCATCAGGGTCTTGAACAAAGAAAAATTTAGCTAATAAAACGTCGTCACGAAAAAATTCTTTAATTTCAGCAGGATTGTAATCTAGTGCGACTAAGTTTTGATACTCAGCTTCAAGATCATCCACAGCAACCGCAATATGACCATAACCTGTTCCATGAGTATAAGGTTCAGTTGTGCCCTCATTCCATGTTAATTCAAGTTCCATGTCATTTTCTTCATTACGTAGGTATACCAAACTAAAACCATCAAAATCTAATCGCTGTGCAATATCTAAGTTTAATGCTTTTTTATAAAACTCTAGTGACGCGTCAAGATCAACAACACGAATCATAGAGTGAATAATTTTAGCCATCTGATCATCCTTTATAATTGTTTTCGTTAAAAATTCATGCACGCTATAGTAACTTTTTTAATTTGAACATTGTATCAATAATGTGAGCAAACCGATCCCTTTCTGATTATCTCTGCGCTATGTTGTAGAAAAAGAAGAAGGAAAAATCATGCATTTAGAACGTATTGAAATCGCTGGTTTTCGAGGAATTAAGCGACTCTCGCTCTCATTTGAAGAATTGACCGTTTTGATCGGAGAAAATGCATGGGGGAAATCATCACTGCTTGATGCTTTAAGTTTAGCCTTATGCCCAAGTGCTGAATTTTACGAAATGAAGTTTTCTGACTTTCATGTTGATCATGCTATTGGCCATGAACGTGCCTCTTCCTTGCAAATAGTGCTACGCTGGCATGAAGACTATCAAGGCGAATATCGTGCTCGACGCTATCGCGCTTTTGATCCCTTCTGGAGTGAACAGCATCATTTAAAACATCTCTATGTTCAGATAGAGAGTCATATTACAAACGATAAAATTATTACCCATCGGCATTTTTTACATGCTGATGGGCATGTTATTCAACATCCTGATACCGATAAGTTTTTACGACAATTAATGGTTTTGCATCCCATCGTCAGAATTCGTGACGCACGTCAGCTTGAACATAGTCATGCAGCCACAACTTCAGCTCACAATACGACAACAATACCACCAGCAAAAAATCGAGAATCCGATCGCATTCAACGTCGACTTGATAATACTTGCCGTCGCTTGATGACACAGCCAGGACATGTGAGCGCCGCAGAAATTAAAAGTAGTATTAATACATTACGGTCATTGGTTGATCACTACTTTGCTTTTGCGCCACATACTCGTACAAAAGCAGAACCTCACACTTATTATCCACTAGATAACCAATATGACGATCAATGTCTAAATCCGTTTGATCAACTGGTACAACCCAAAATGACCAAACAAGCTAAGTTGATTTTAATGGGCTTATTAAATGCCTATATTCGTGCGCGTGGTCCTGTTGATCTAAAACGTATTTCACGCCCAATAATGATCTTAGAAGATCCTGAAGGACGATTACACCCTATCATGCTCCATCAAGCGTGGGCATTTATACAAAATATGCCGATGCAAAAAGTATTAACAACCAATAGTCCTGAACTATTAAGTGTCGTTCCACTGACAGCCATTAAACGTCTACAGAGAACGCCACAAAAAACAGTGGTACATGGCGTAAATAATGGTGAACTTAGTAAAGATGATATTCGTAAAGTCACCTTTCATGTCCGTATGCATCGCCCGAGTGCGTTTTATGCACGCGTCTGGCTTCTTGTTGAGGGCGAAACTGAGGTTTGGCTTTTTAATGAAATGGCACACCTTACTGGACATAACCTTGTTGCTGAAGGTATTCATGTGATTGAGTTTGCTCAAAGCGGGCTAAAACCACTGATTAAGCTTGCTCGTTTATTAGGGATTGAATGGCATCTTGTCGCTGATGGTGATCCAGCAGGACGAAAGTATGCCGATAAAGTGAGATCATTATTGGATAATGATAGTGAACGCGAACGCTTAACCGTACTTCCAGCCAAAGATATTGAACATTTCCTCTTTAAAAAAGGTTACGAGCCTTTATTTCGTCAACTTGCTAACATTTCAGATAATGATCAAATGCCTATTCGAAAAATCATTTATCGTGCTTTAAAAAAACATGCTAAACCTGACGTTGCCTTAGCCATCGTAAAATATACCCGCGAGTCAGATTCAGACAAAATGCCATTATTAATTCGTTGGGTGTTAAAAAGAGTAATAATAATGGCAAGAGGTATAATTTAACTGAATGCATTAAATTACATCAAATGCATATATATAAATAATTGAAAGTTAGATCACGAAATAAATATAATTATAAATAAAGGATATTTCTATTCTCTATGATAATTAGTATAGTATGTTTCATAAAAGAAAATTAGATTAATAGATTTACCAATACCATCAGGAATATAATGTGTCAGCTGAATTAGTTACAGCATATCGTTCATTTAACAAAATACTGAAACGTTTACCGGTAGAAAAATCTCTGCCTGATATGCTATCACAAGTTATTGAACTAACAGAAGAAACCTTTAATCACCGTCAAACGTCGATCTTTCTTTATGACGATAGTGAAAAAAAATTCACTCCATTTATAAATAAAGACAGTCAACCAATCTGTAATGAACGTTTTATGGTCAACCCTGCTCAAGTACATTTTGAGTACATTTGTTCAAAAAACAAACTAATAATCTCAGAAAATATAACCAGTACTAATGAGTATCGTGAATATTACAGCCTCAAGACTATTAATAATTTTAATTTTTGCTACGGTCAGCCTATTTTATCGTCACAAAATAAAATTTTAGGCATCATATATTCTCATTGTCCTCATCATTCTTCTATGACAGACAATGAGTGTGAATTACTGGATATGGCAGCAACCGTTTGTTCTATTTCAATTGAAAAAAACAATAAAGAACAAGAGCTTGAATATCTAGCTTCATATGATTTCTTGACCAACATTTGGAACCGTCGTAAGTTTTACCATCAAATAAGCCAAGCGATCATTAATATCAAATTGAAAAACGAATACCTTATTATTTTTTATCTTGATATAAACAAATTCAAGATGATCAATGATCAATATGGACATCATTTTGGGGATCGGATTTTAAAAAAATATGCATCTAAGTTACAGAAATTTAGTAAAAAAACAACGGGGGTAGCTCGTTTAGGTGGCGATGAATTTATTATTTATAGTGAAGAAAGTAGTTTAGTTGCTGCTAATATTAAAAAACATAAAGTTTTATCTGAATTACAACAAATAGACGTTGATGGTGTGCATATTACTGCTTCTATTGGATCATATTGTATTCACTCAAAAAATATAAACAATGCTAGCATAGACAGCTTAATTCATAGTGCTGACATGTCTATGTATAACAATAAGCATTTATCACGTTCATGCTAATTAATATATTATATTTTAGAATGTTATATATGACATATTATTTCTTGCATCTATCTTTAAAATTTCACCTTTAAATTCGGGTTTAAATATTACTTTTGAAAAAACAATGTCACAGAACCAACAGTGATCCCCCATTTCTTCATTTTTGCCACGTTAAATAGCTGGTTATTATCTTGATAGAACATCCAATCTTCAAATTTAATATCGTATGTTGTGCCATCAATATCCATTGCTAATGTATATTGCCAATGTAATGCATTTCCTTTCTCATAACCGACAGCTTCACCAACAACATCGTCAGCAGTACCAAGATAACGACCATCAACTTGTTTAGTGATCGTCCATATTCGCTGTTGGGTTGTTTGATCATCAAATAAAAAGTCTTCAGTAAGCACCAATTTGTTATCTGTTATTACACCATTGAGTTCTACATTAAACCGACGTACTTGTTGTCCTTTATAATCTTGTACCATTCCCCAAGCTTGACTCCGTCCTTCAAAAAATTGAAATAAATCAAATTTAGGTTCTGTATGTGCATAATCTTCAATCGATGCAGTACACCCATTGAGTAACAACGCTAATACACATCCAAGCAACCACTGTAATCTCGTCTTTGGATAAGGATAAATAGAATGAGAAGACATAATCTGTTCCTTTTAACGGGTTATCATCTACGTATGTTACTTTGAGTCTATTGGCCAATGAGTTTTAAACGTAACTTAGGATAAGCGGTGTTGGTTGATAACCAAATATCAATGAAAGCGTTACTTAATGCTATGGATAATGGTTTACCTAAGGGTTTGCCTGCTTGGTAAAAACGTCCCCCGGTCGCATCTTTTACAAACACCAACCTATCGCCCTGTTTTACGTTCGGCCATTGTTGCGCTAACTGATTAAGCCATTGCTGTCGTTGTGGTGACGAAATACCTAAATGTTGCCATTGCTTACCTGTTGCAATAAGAAGATCTTCTTTATCAATATCGCGTAAATAACGAATAACCAGCGCTACATTGGGATCACTAACATTGTATTTTCCTGATGGGGTTTTAAGCTGAGCGATATATATCTGCCACCAACCCCATTTTAACGTCGACTCACCCACTATCGGCCATGTATACCATGCTGAAGCTTGCACTGATGAGCAGAAAAAAGTCGTCATCAACAGTAATGTTATTAAATAACTTTTCATACTGATCCTCTTTTACTCATTCGTTGTAATAACCACAATAAATAGCGGCTATAGAAGCTCCAGACGATTGCAATACCGATAAATGTAACGAGCTCACCGTAAGGCCATGTAACAGCCCCTAATGTTAATCCTGTCCAATAGCTGATGGCGCCGCCAAGACTGCCGCCAACGATTACTCCCCAGATTGGCAATCTTTGTATTTGATCACGCATAATCCACACCAAAGAGGTAAATCCTAGCCATAATAAGATTAGCCACAATGGTATGAAATAACTAAAAAGTGCAAACAACGGTTCAGGTGGCAAAGGAAATTGCATCACTCCTAGCTGAAACAGAATGTAATCACCACTAATACCAATAGCACTTGCCAATAACGCATAAGGAAAACAGCGACGATAGAATAACCAACAACCAATAAGCAGTGACATCAATATCGTCACATACTGGTATTGCCCCCATACCGCAAGTAACCAAAACAGGTTAAACCCTAGGCCTATCGCAATATATTTCATTATTCACGCCACTGAGGACGACTAGCTAATAATTGAATCGTACTAATGCTACGCTCTAAAAATCCGCCTTCGCAATAGCAGAAGTAATAACGCCACATTCGCATAAAACGTTCGTCATAACCGTAGTGGTTTAAGGCCTCACAGTTTTTATTAAACATGATGTGCCAATCAGCTAAAGTTTTCGCGTAGTCTAAACCAATATCTTTAATATCACGTGTTACAAAATCACTGTGTGATGTTAATTGTGACTGTAATACACTGATTGACGGTAGAAATCCGCCGGGGAAGATATGTTTTTGAATAAAATCAACATCTTTGCTATAGCTTTTATAACGTTGGTCAGCAATGGTTATGGCTTGAATAGCAAACAAGCCATTCGGTTTAAGTAATGATTGGCATTTCTTAATATACGTAGATAAATACTGCTTACCGACGGCTTCAATCATTTCAATCGACACTAATTTGTCATATTGACCGGTTAAATCACGGTAGTCTTCCAGTAGTAAGGTGATCTTATGCTCAAGACCCGCTTGTTTAACTTTCTCTTGCGCCCATTGGTATTGTTGCTTAGAAATAGTCGTAGTAGTGACATGACAACCATAATGCTGCGCCGCATAAATTGCCATTCCTCCCCAGCCTGTTCCTATCTCTAATAAATGATCGTGTTCAGTCAGCTGTAATTGCTCGCATAATCTTGCCATTTTATTGATTTGTGCTTGTGCGAGCGTGTCTGATGCTGATAAATACACACCAGCAGAGTACAACATTTTATCATCAAGAAAGTGACGATATAAATCATTACCTAAGTCATAATGCGCGGAAATATTATCTTTCGCTTTTTCCTGACTGTTTCTACGTGAGAAATGACTAAACTGTTTAATTAAACGGGTTATCCAACCCACTTTTGCTTCTATTTTATCCAGTGTCGCCATATTACGAGCCAGAATACGCACCACATTGGTTAAATCTGAACTATCCCACCAACCATCTATATACGCTTCTCCTGCACCAATACTGCCATCAGTTAATAAACGTTTATAAAAATGAGGGTTGATAACTGTAATACTCGCTTGCAAACTTGCTTGTTTATCGCCAAAGAAATGGGTATCTCCGCCTTGTTCTGACAATGTTAACCCGACATCTGATAGCTGACGTAATATAGTAAAAATCAATCGACGTGACCTATCATGGCTAAATAAACCTGTTGATGTTGCCGGCTCTAACTCACTTCTAAGCATAGTTTATTCCCTTACTATTCATTGTCATGATGAGGATGATCATAAATGGGTGCTCCTTTACGCCACAATTTAAAGGCTTGCCAATATATGCCGACCACCACTTTAATCGTCATCATTGGTGTAACGAACAAATGCCGCAGTAAAATTGCAGTCGTAAAAGGCTGCTTTTGCATTGCTAACGTGGCATCAAAGACTTTTATTGGATCATCTTGCTTATGATTGCTATTTTCATCAAAAACCTTTTCATCCTCTCGATGAAAGCTATCTTTTTTAGAGTGCACCTCCAGATGGATTTGAACAATGCTATCAGGCATAGATAGCTGCCAAACATAATCTTGATCCATTGGATTAAATGGTGAAACATGAAATGCTTTGTCATCAGTAAAATACTTTTGTTGCCAATATTGCTTGGCGGGAATTGCATAATAGTGACGTTGGTTCCAAGGCGTATTACTCACTTCTGCCAAAACATATTGCCAACGACCTTGCTGATCAAAAACGTAATACATATTCAATGGACTAAAATACAATCCACCATAACGTAGATGACATAACATGCTGACCTTGCCACTGATACGTTCACCCGTCAGTTCAAAAATTTTATTCTCAACTGCCAAGTTAATATTTTCAGCACCACCAATATAATCTTGACGACGAAAGCGAGCAAAATGAAACCAGGAACGCCCAAATCCAGTTACCCTGTCACATAGCGCGTCAATTTCATCAACGTCGAGATACACCATAAACATTGAATAGCGAAAACGGTGCAATACGGGTGTAAAGCGTCGATGCCTAACATGGCCACTATAAATGCCACTATTAATAATAGGCACAACATTACTCATATGCATTTACACCATCAGCATGTGTTATTGCCTCAATAACATCTAACGCACTTTTAACGCCATCCTCATGAAATCCGTTATACCAATAAGCACCACAGAACCATGTATTATCTAGACCATTAATCAAATGCCGTTGTTGTTGCGCTTTAATACTACTGAGATTAAACACCGGATGAGCATAAGTAAATTGGCGTAATATCTTACTGGGATCGATAGCTTGCGTTTGATTTAACGTCACACAAAATGTTTCAGGAGCATCAATACCTTGTAGAATATTCATATTATATGTCAACGCAGGAAGCTGGTGGAGTGACCCATTATCCGTTAATGGTAAATGATAATTCCATGAAGCCCATGCAGCTTTCGCATCAGGTAAAATGCTGGCATCTGTGTGTAGGACAACATCATTATCTTGATACGCCATGGCAGACAATATCTGCTGTTCATTTACGCTACTATCAGCTAACAGCGCTAATGCTTGATCACTATGGCATGCAAAAATTACATGATCAAAAACGTCCACATTGTCGTTTACGGTGATATGAATTTGCTCATTAATACGACTCACCTGCTGGACAGGAGAATTTAATCTAACGTAGGGAGCAATTTCTAACAGTATCCGTTGCACATATTCACGTGAACCACCAGGGATCACATACCACTGCGGACGATTTACAATATCAAGTAAGCCATGATTTAAGAAAAAACGCAGAAAAAAGCCTAGCGGCATATTACGCATATCTGCTAGTGATGATGACCAAATTGCAGCGCCCATCGGTAAGATATAATTCTCTGTAAAATAGTCACTTAAACCATGCTGCTGTAAAAAATCTCCTAACGTTTGTTGTTGCTCAATATCTTCATAAGCCGTTTGTTTTGCCAAGCGATTAAATTTGGTTATTTCATATAAGAAGTGGAAAAATTGCGGTTTAAATAGATTCTTTTTCTGAGCAAAGAGTGAACTCAACCCATGACCATTATATTCCAAGCCATTATTTTCATTATGAACACTAAAGCTCATTTCACTGGCTTGCCTTTCAATATCAAGCTCAGTTAATAACTGCTCAAAATTAGGGTATGTTCGATCGTTAAATACAATAAACCCTGTATCAATGGCATATCGACCACTCGCAACCTCAATATCTACTGTTGCTGTATGCCCACCAGCATAATCATTGGCTTCAAATAGCGTAATACTATGCTGATGGCGTAAATACCATGCAGAAGTTAACCCTGAAATACCGGATCCTATAATTGCTATCTTCATGACGCATTCCTTGTCATCCGTTGAATAATAATCCGCTGTAAAGCAACAGGAAATAAAGCAATCGCTTTTAGTAATAAGGTGAATTTTATTGGAAAATGAACTTCTGCTTGTTGCTTCTCAATTCCCTGCCGTATTTTAAGCGAGGCATAATCGCAATTGACAATCATCGGCATTGGAAAGTCATTTTTGTTGGTGAGCGGTGTTGCAACAAATCCGGGGTTAACTAAAGTAACCGTCTTAACCTTTTCTTTTAAATCTATCGCTAAACCATTAGCTAAGTAAGATAAAGCTGCTTTTGAAGCGCCATAAGCTTCAGCGCGAGGTAAAGCGGTATAAGCGGCGGATGAGCTAATAAAGACCAGATGCGTTGCTGTAGTAAAACGAGCTTGCATCGCATCTAAGCAATGAATAATGCCAAAAAAATTGACCTCAAATACACGCTTAAACAGACTACTGTCAATCACGCCATTATCGACATATTCGCAGGTACCTGCATTTAAAATAATAAGAGTAGGTAGAGTTTCAATCTGAGCTAATACTTGCTTTGTTTGCTCTATGTTGGTGACATCAAATACTAACGGGGTTATTTTACCGGTTGAGGCAACATCAATATTAGTAACTAACTGCGCTAACCGTGATTGGTTCTGACCACACGCATACACATGACAACCATTATTTGCATAATCTTTCGCTAATTGCAGACCAATACCTGAGCTTGCACCTGTAATAAGTACCTGTTTCATTGGCCTAACCTCAGTTTAATGTGTTTAATAACACGACCAATAACAGGTAACCCTTCATATAGCATCGCCCCTAAATCAAAAAAATCACGATGATAAATGATCCGTTGCTGCTCAATGGTAAGTTGTGTACATCCCGCTAAAGTCTGCTGTTTACCTTGCTGTAAACGTGGGTGTGAAAATGTCATAGTCCATTGCAAAAATGCATTATCACCATCAACAACAGCCTGATTAATAGTAAAATTACAATAATTGATGTTACTATAAAGTGTGGAAAAATAATGCTGCAATGCGTCAATACCAACAATATGATGGGCAGGATCTTCAAATACAATCTCTGAGTGATAGACATCATTGAGTAGTAATAAATTGTCTTTATTAAGCTGACAATAAACTTCAATAAACTTATTAATTACTGTGTTATTGGTTGTAACCATAATAATGTCCTTATTATTACCTAGTTATGCCTCGTGTTGGTTATCATAGTCAGTTTTAGCTTGTTTATAATGTTCAATCGCTAATAACCGCATTTGTTTATGATCAACAATCGGCTGCGGATAATCGATACCATGAAAACCAGACCATAATGAAGGTGCATGAATATATTTATCAGGAACAGACTTAAGTTCAGGAATCCATTGACGAATAAAATCCCCTTTGGGATCAAACCGTTCACTTTGCATGGTGGGATTAAAGACTCGAAAATACGGTTGAGCATCCGTTCCCGTTGATGCTGCCCATTGCCAACCACCATTATTTGAGGCTAATTCACCATCAATCAATTGCTGCATAAACCACTGCTCACCAATACGCCAATCACACAGTAGATCTTTGGTTAAAAAACTTGCGGTGATCATCCGTAAACGATTGTGCATCCACCCGGTTGTTGCTAATTGCCGCATTGCAGCATCAACAATTGGAAAACCTGTACGTCCTTGTTGCCAAGCAGAGACATGTTCCCGATTTTCTAACCACTGCACATTATCAGTGTACAATTGAAAAGGTTGGTTTTTACTTAAACGATCATAACTGTCTAACAAATGGTTATAAAACTCACGCCACACCACCTCACTTAACCAAACAAAAGCACCGTTATCTTTATTTATTTCAACGCATTGCGGTATGGTGTGAACTAAAGCAGATAAGCATTGACGAGCAGATAAAGCACCAATGGCCAAATAAGGTGATAAACAACTGGTACCATCAACAGCAGGAAAGTCACGTTGTTGCTGGTAATATTCAGCTTTAGTTTCACAAAACATCTGTAATCGTTGTTGAATAGCCCCTTCATCTACAGGCCACAATACGCTGTCTTGTTTGGGGTAGTTAAAAGTTTGAATATGACCACTCGCTGCAAGATTGCCCGTCAGCAGTTCAGTACATAGCGAACTTGGCGTTACCACGTCACTATTTGTAATAGGTTGATAATCATGTGTTAAAAATTGCGCTAACCATGCATTTCTGTATGGCGTAAACACTTTATACATCTGTTGCTGTTTGGTGACCACGCTACCAGGAGGCAAGACGCAAAAATCATCACTGCAATACCACAACTTATCTTGTGCCAGCAAAGCCTGCTCTACCGCACGATCTCGTTGTTTTTCATTCCAACCATATTGGCGATTACAATACACTGCATTAATTTGGTATTGCTGACACAAATTAAGAATAATGTCAGTTGCCGCAGAAAAGTCATCCCCTTCAAGGATGAATAATGGAATATTGATATCATTAAACTGTTGCTTAACAACTTGCAATCGGCGCTCAATTAAATCAATTTGCCGTCCTGAAGTATAATGCTGATACCACTGCATAGGCGTTGCGATATAGATAGCTATAATCGGTAAGCCTGATGCTATAGCCTGATTTAAAGCAGTATTATCAGTAACACGTAAATCAGCCCGTAGCCACACTAATGCATGATCTGTTGTGGTTGATAATTGAGGCTCAGTATTCATTCTATTATCCCTATGCCATCATGTGTTATTACAGTCCGTGAATTATTTTTATGCTGCCAACAAAATACAGCTTCACGCCAGTTTCTTGCTGCACCATGTCAATATCAGCCAGTTGACGTCGGCTCAGTTTAGTCTCGCCCACGACCACAAGATTAACGATATTACGTTCACGTATACACGCAGAGAGACCCGTTAATCGTCCTGATAAGTTTGGCATAATAGTGACGCCGTCACCTTTATAGCACCATGCTAGTCCTTGCTGCCAAATCTTATGACTATTGCATTTATCAAAACTAATCAATAAACACGTCAGTTTCTTTTCATTGTTTATTTTGGAAATAACATTAATAAAACAGATAGTTAAAACAGATACCCACAAACTTTTTTGTACTGAATATAAGGGGTTAGCTTGATGTTCAATAACAGCACTCACCTCGGGTAATAAGCGCTGCTGAATCACCTCATAGGGATAAATTTTTAACGCTTCATTAATTAAACGTTCTAATTTAAACCCATTTAATGCTTGTACTGCAGCAATAATATCGTCAGTTATATCTAATGCTTGCTGTTGCTCTAACCTTGGATCCACATCGCCAGCTAACAAGGGTTTCACTTTTCCAATAGAAACCCCTTTTGCAAGCCAGTTCAGGATCAATGTAATTTTGCTTATGTCGCCTTCGGTATATAAACGGTGGCCTTGAGAGGTACGTTGAGGAACCAAAAGACCATAACGACGTTGCCATGCTCGTAATGTTACAGCATTAACCCCTGTAACATCAGAAACCTCACTGATTGTAAATAATTTAGTATCTTCAGTAAGATCACCCATAAAACCTCTTAAAAATAATTACAGCTATCACTAATACCAACTAATTTTACAATGCATAACGTAACTTCAAACTTTCAGGGTAAAGATCTAAATATGCTTGATCAGCGAGATAATTATCAGGATAAACCGTTAGGTAATGATTAATCAGAGTTAACGGTGCAATTAAAGGCAAAAGCCCTTCTCGATAACGCATGATGACATCGCGCAATTCGGCTTTTTGAGGTTTATCTAGATCACGCTTAAAATACCCCTGAATATGCATTAATACATTGGTGTTATTTTTACGGCTAGCTCTATTTTTTAATGCATCCATTAAACGTTGGCGGTATTCAATAAAGAAAGCACTTAAGTCATCCCATTTATGAATATCAGAAACAAAAGGGCCTAATGTACGGTAGGCTTGTGGATCATGCGCCATTAAGCACAATTTATAGCGAGAATGAAACTTGATAATACTATCGCGTGTTATCCCGCCAGCAACAGAGCGGTATAAATCATCAAGAGCGTAAATACGAAAGATAAAATTTTCACGTAATACCGGATCTTGTAAACGACCATCTTCTTCAATCGGCAGCCACGGCATTTTATCCATTAAGCGTTGTGTAAAAATACCGACGGCTCCTCCTGGAATCGAATTACCGTTATCTAGATATAATTTCACTCGCTCCATGCCACAGGTTGGTGATTTAGCGCAAACAATATAACCGCGTAAATCTTTGAAACTGGGAATTTGATTGTCTGCAAAAGTAACCATTTCATCGGTATAATCAAGGGTGTGATCTTTAGTGCCAACCAAAGCAATACGATCACCATTATCTTGTAAACGAATAGTAGGTCGTGGAACCGTCATTCCAATGCCAACTTCTGGACACACGGGTTTAAAATCAAAATATTCACTCAATTCTTCGTCAGCAAAACGGTTTCGCTTATGCCCACCATCAAAACGTACTTTTTGACCCAATACACAAGCACTAATACCAACAGGAATTCCCATATTGCCTCCAAATCAGCACAAACGAGTTGTACAAATGTTAAAAGTTGTACAATAAATGTAGCCAAAATGAATTGGTTGTACAACTTTTTTTTCTGTACAACTAAATGACAAAGTTATTAGTAAACATTAGCCCTAAATTACAGCCATTAAAAAACGACCATTAGGTCGCTTTCATAATATTTTATTGATTTGCTTATTAATTAAAGACGAATGCCTTCAACATTAAGCTCTAACTCAACCATTGTCGATGCTGGGCCTAAATCTGTTTCAATATCATAATCTTTCAATGCAATCATTGTAGTACCGACAAAACCACGGCGATAGCCGCCCCATGGATCATTACCTGCACCAATATTTTCAACATTAATCGTGACAGGTTTTGTTACTCCATTTAAGGTTAAATCTCCTATCATAGTAGCTTTACCATTACCGAGGTCTTTAAAGGAACGGCTAACAAAACTCGCTTTAGGAAACTTATCAACATTTAAAAAATCTTTACTACGTAGATGCTTATCTCGTTCTGCATGGTTTGAATCTACACTTGCTGTTTCAATATTAACTGTCACTTTTGATGCTTCAGGTTGATTTTCATCATAACTAAACTGCCCATCAAATGTATTAAAGCGCCCCACTAGCCAGCTGTATCCTAGGTGCTGGATTCTAAATTGAATAGAAGCGTGAGAGCCAGAAGTATCAATTTTATAATCGTCAGCTAAAGCGACAGAAGATACACATGCCGCAGCCAATAATGTTGCAGAAATCAAAGTGGTTAAAAGGCATTTTTTCATCATAATCTCCATTTATGTTGTGATATGTCTAATTAAATAAATCCATTATTGTTAAGCTTTACCTAGCATGCGCTTTAATGTGTCATCTTTATCTAAAAAGTGATGTTTTATCGCACCAATAGCATGCAATAGTGTTAAACCGATCAGTGTACAAGCACCATACCAATGAATAGTACCAGCGATATCTTCTTGATTTTTAATGTTTGTTAACGTTGCAGGCATATCAAATAAGCCGAAAACACTAATAGCACGCCCATCTGCGGTTGAAATTAGATATCCACTAAGCATCACTATTATTAACACACCATACAGTGCCCAATGTGTTTTTTTTGCAAGCCATTTCTCCCATTTTGCATGGATTGAAATAGCCACAGGTGAAGCCGTTAACATTCTAAATATCAGCCTAATCCCTACAAAAAATAGTAAGATCAAACCAATACTCTTATGCGTGTCTGGTGCTGTTTTATACCAAGCATGATAATAATTTAATTCGACCATCCACCAGCCAAGAGCAAATAACCCTATTACGGTTGATGCAACGAGCCAATGAAGCCATATAATAACGGGATGCCAGTTCTTATGCGGTCCATTTTTCACGACTATCTACTCTCTCCAAATCAAAACCCTAAAATCCCTGCTTAAATAATAACCAAATTAAACCGTTCTATGCATTTTTTATCATTATTTTTGTTTAGGCATAAAAAAGCGACCTCTAAGGTCGCTTATTATCAATACGATAATGTATTACTGAAATATTATGCCCAGCGTTCTGCTTGCCATTCAGCTTGTTGTTCTTCATTTAAGAACGTCCATGCAACAACACGCGAGATTTTCTGACCTTGTGACATTTCAATGGTTTTCACTTGGAATGCGCTGACTTTTTCAAGCTGCTTATAGATAACACCAAGGTTTTCTTTCTTAGAAACAAGAGTTGTAAACCAAAAACATTGTGTTGCTTTAGTTGCACTTTGGTTGATCATCTTTTTAATGAAACCTACTTCACCACCTGTGCACCACAATTCAGCCTTTTGACCACCAAAGTTAAGCACTGGCGCCGCTGACTCAGATTTCGCATTAAATGCCGAAAGCTTATTACTACGACCATGGGCTTGACGCTTTTTATTTGAGTTAGCCGCAAGGTTACGTACTTTGCGCTCAGATCCAGCCATCGCTTCAGCTTCTGAACCGTGGAACGGTGGATTACACATTGTAAAATCAAACACTTCTTCATCGTTGATCATATCAGTAAAGATATTATCAACATTATCTTGAAGACGGATCTGAATAGCGCCCTTTAAGCTCTTATTATTGGCCGCAATAAATTTAGCTGACTTAACGGCTAACTTATCAATCTCAGAACCAACAAACTGCCAGCCATAAACACGATGGCCAATAATAGGATAAACACAGTTTGCGCCGATACCGATATCTAAACCGCGAACACCTTTACCTTGTGGTACGGCACCACCATTAGATTGTGCCAATAAATCGGCAATGTAATGAATATAATCAGCACGACCAGGGATAGGTGGGCACAAAAAGCCAGCAGGAATATCCCAGTAGTCCACATGATAAAAATGCTTTAATAACGCTTTATTCAATGTTTTTACTGCGAGTGGGTCAGAGAAATTTACGGAAAGATCGCCATAAGCATTTTCACTAACATATTGCGCTAACTCAGGCGTTGCTTGAGTTAATGTCGCAAAGTCATAACGCGCACGGTGTGGGTTACGTGGATGTAGGCCTTGTTTAGGCTGTGAGGCTTTCTTTTGGTTCATCTTTGCTACTCGCAGGAATCAAATACAATTAAGCGGTGCATTGTACATGTTAAAGCTCAATAGCCTTAGTATATTAATGATCAAATGCACAAAAAAAACACAAACATATATACAACACCTTTTGTTATTAATAGGATTAACATTACCACTAACCTATTGATAACAAATACAACCCATTAATTCAAATTAACAATAACTCAGATTATAACTATTATTAAATATGTATACTTAACAATCATCTGTTTGCTAGGAATGATGCTATGACAATAACTACTCCATCATCTCAGCTATATTTTTCATATTTGCATGCCTTATTATTCATCTCAGCCATGGGTGTTTTGACACTATTATACTCACCAAAAATACAAGCTGAAGAATCAATTAATGATAAAACATTACTCGTGGGTACTTATTCTTGTCCACCTTTTGTTATGATTGATAAACCCGATGATTATCAAGGGCTAACGTTTTTATTATGGGACAATATAGCAACCAATCTTAATTTAAAATACCGTGTTAAAGAGCTACCACTCAAGGAATTATTAGAAGCCGTTGCCAGTGGCAAACTCGATGTCGGTTTATCTTGTATCTCTATTACACCAGAGCGTGAAGAGTTATTGGATTTCTCTCACTCTTTTTATGAAACTAATCTTGCCATCGCTGTAAAACAAAAAAGCCACTGGGAAACATTCACTGGTATCATTTTTAATAAAAAACTATTACAAATATTAGCCATTGTTGCGATTGCCGCTTCAACCGTAGGTGGTATCTATTATTTACTTGAACACCGTGTAAATGACAAACTTTACTCAATGCAGTCACGCTCAGCACGGTTAGTTGAAGGATTTATCCTAGGACTATTATTTATCACTAAAGGCCCATTCAATTATTACGAATTTAAAACATTAACCGGACGAGTTGTCACTGTATTACTAGCCGTTTTTACTACCTTATTTATTGCGAGTATTACAGCCGTGCTCGCAAGTTCATTTACGTTAGGTTTAATCAATAATGATATTAAAGGCCCAAATGATTTAGATAATGTTCTCACCGGTGCAAAACAGTCATCTACCTCATCAGAATTCTTAACTAACCATAGTATTATTCACAAAACCTATCCAACCGTGTCTGAAATGTTAAGCGCGCTAAATAGCGGTGAAGTAAATGCCATTGTTTATGATGATGCTATTTTGAGGTACCAAATAAAAAAAGCACAAAGCCAAGGCGTATTTGAACAATTACAAGTACTTCCATACCAATTTGAGAAACAAAATTACGGCATCGTACTCGGTGAAAATAGCCCTTATGATGAAGAAATTAATCGAGAGCTACTACAATTTAGAAAAAGTAATCAATGGAAAAAAACGTTGATCGAATATTTTAAGATCAAATAATACGACATATAGTTATTTAAACAGTAACAACAAAAAGGAGTACTAATGTACTCCTTGTTTTATCTATAACAAATTAGAAACACACTTAACGCCGTTTCAATAAGCGTCCAAGTTGGCTTAATGTTGATGGATGATAAGACCAACAATGATCAAACAATTCTAATAACTCAGGATTGCCATATTTCGATAAATTCACAGCATGAAAACGGTTTTTCTGCTGCTTTAACTTCTGAACTCGCGATTGCATTACTTCAGGTTGGCTTGGTGCAATAAAGTCAGATAATACGACTAAATCAGCGTTTTTATATTTACCCGCCGCCATCAGATCAATTGATTGATCAAGTACTGGTCCTAAATCTGTACCACCATGAAAGGAATACGATAAAAAGTTCACTACTTCATGTAAACCATCTTGTTTTGTCAGTTCGTAAGTGATCTGTTGTGTTGAAAACATAATGACAAAGCAATCACGCTCTTCAACAAGTGCTATTTGCATCAAACCATAAGCCAATGCTTTAGCGCAGTTTTCTGGATAACCTGACATCGAACCTGATGCATCAATGCAAACAATAAAAGGACCTTTAGGTTGATCAACCTGCTTGGTTTGTCGTTTAAAAGCTTTTACTTTTCGCAGCTTACGTTGAGTCCCCTGCATGCGATAATTCATTAACCGTTTATCCGCTAAGTGCTTATAAAAAATCACTTCAAGCTCAGGGTAAGCTAAAAACATCGCTTCATTCGGTAATAGCTTGGTCAAGTCATCACTTTCATGGATGCCAACAATATCATCGGTGACATTGTCACTTATTTCTTCCACCAGCTTCATTTGTTCTGATTTCACCCGTTCTTTATTAGGATCATCAACTTCACTGGCCATACGACCTAATTTTTCAGCTATTTCTTGAAGGCCATTATTCTTTTTTAAGAATGCAGCAATTTTCTTCATCACATCAACATCAGTTTTAGTCAGCTTTGCTTGTGCCATATCCCACAAACGTCCAGCTTTACTGACATCACCAGCATCGGTCACTGTTGCCATTTTCTTCATGGTTTCAATGCGTTGATACAAATCTTTTAATAACTGATCCTTTTGATCTTCAACTTCCGACTCTTGTGCTTCTCGCAATGCGTGAGCTAAATAGTCATACCACTTGTCACAAAAAAAACGTTGAAACATCGGATTATGTTTACTTTTTTCTGTTGCAAGTAAGCTTTTCGCTTTGAAGTAAAAAGCCGATTGTCCTTCCAATTGCTTAACGATTTGCTCTGAGTGTGCAAAAAAATACTCTTTATTCCATGTGCAGACTTGTTGATATAAATTAATCTCATCACTGAATTGTTCGACAACCGTACCTTTGGCTGTTTTTCGAATCATCTGGCCACGCCACTTCATGATTTGATTTTTCATCGCCGTTTTAACACCTGGGCTTGCTTCTGCAGCCATAAGAAGTTGTGGTCTAACCATAACTTCATGGACAGCAGAATCAATAATACCTGACTCTGCAAGCATCAAAGCAAAATTTAATCCTTCAGATACTGGCATAAGCATCTATCCTTTACTGTTTTTTTTACCACATATAACAATACTATTTTTATCTAACTATCATTGTTTTGAAAAATAGTCATTCATATGAGTAATTCTAAAGGCACTCTTTTCTGCTGTTAATTTCAGTTCTGCTACTTTATCAACACAGTCATTAAGGCTTTGTTCTATTAACGCTGGAAAATCATGACTAATGAAATTATGCGGTAATGCACCATGGAATGACGTCCGCGCTTTAATCACATTATGCTCAGAGTCCGTAATTTTAGCCATTGCCTGATCTACCAGTTGCTGCCATTGTTGCTGCTGTGAGCTCGTTAAGCCTTTATTACCAGTAACACCGACAAGAACAGGACGATTAGCAATGTCTTTAATGACTAATTGATTTTCAGCATCTATCTCAAACTGTAGTCGACATAAATGGGTATTTTTATTTACAAAGCCATAAATATCACATTTCCCCGTTCTAATTTTTTTATCAAACTCATCTCCATCAACATACACCCAACGGCTATCCCCCAATTCTTGCTCTGATACCGAGGTATTAGATTGAAGCATAACAAGCTTAATCATGCGTGGATTGTTATTGATATTAAATCGTGTTGCTGTGGCAAAATTATATTTAAACCATTCTTTACGCATTGTACTTTCACGAGTAAAAGTGACAACTAATTGGGTGCAGATATCTTGGTTGATATTATCAATAATAACATGGGCATCTTTGGCGTCAGCAATAGCATCTTGTTGATTAAAAGCATATTTAGTTGCGAACTCCTTCATAATACTCACAATCACATTACGCGATTCAGGGCTATGCCATAAGCAATCTTGCAACAATAATAAATCCAATGGATTGATATGGTCACGACCGTTAAAAAATGCACTCGCTTTTAATAAACGTACTGATTTTTTCCAGCGACGATCAGAAATATAAAGCTCACTCTCCGTTGCCTGCTCAATACTTTCTCCAGAACGCGCTTCTATCATTGATTTTAACTGATAAATTTTTTCAAAAAGGGGATCAGTTAATGTCACATCTTCAATATATGCTTGCCAACTATGGTATTCATCATCTTTGATGGTTAATGACGGATCAATCGCCGTTAATGTTGCCCCATCCCCCATAAGCATTGATTTGAAATTACGTTTTTCTTGAATTCGATTAACGAACACTCGAACTAGCATACGGTCATACAACGCATCTAACCCACTATCAGCATCGGGTAATTCATTTGACGCCGTTATTAACAATCGCATTGGTATCGGCAGAATATTTTGACCGTTTTTAAATGTTCTTTCATTCACTACAGTTAGCAAGGTGTTTAAAATAGCCGGTCCTGCTTTCCAGATTTCATCAAGAAAAACCACTTGAGCCGTAGGTAAATAACCCTCTATTAATCGAACATATTTACCATTGTCTTTTAATTCTTGAATAGATAATGGTCCAAACACTTCTTCTGGGGTTGAGAAGCGTGTCATTAAATAATCGAAAAACTTACTGTCATCAAATGCTTGAATTAATCTTTTTGCAATTAAGCTTTTTGCAATACCAGGGGGACCTAATAGGAATACACTTTCGCCAGCTAACGCGGCTAATAGACATAATTTGATGGTTTCTTCACGTTCATAAACACCATTAGAAAGCCCACTGATCAGCTTTTGAATGCGTTCTGATAAAATAGCTTTATTGGGTGCTGCTGTTGCTACTGTAAGCATATATCCAACCTTGAATTCTTTTCTTACCCTACATGGTATACCGTAAAGGGTGTTTAATGACTTAAAACCACACCTCTACGTTGCTGTCTTGTTACCGTTATAGCATGATTTGTGTGCTGATTCATCTTATATGCACTTTTAACAATTGCGGTGTTTATGTGAAAATAATGATTTAAGGTAGCATTGATGTATATTCGCGTTAATCCACATATAGACTAATAAATTTATTATACAAATCATTACCATACTCAATTTATTCGTTTTTAATATTTCTTTTAATACAACGTGAATCCTAACTTAAGTAGAGTTAAGTTGATAAAATCACTGTTTGAGTTTCATATAATCGTCACATACACGTAATAACATATTTGCTTATCATCCACCAATGGAGCAAAGCAATGCTAACCAAGGCAACTACCCTCTGGGCACTTTGTACAACACTTGCATTTAGCGCTCAAGCTAACACTACCGTTACCATCGCAGGTTCAACATCCGTCAGCCATATTATGGATATTTTAGCTGAACACTATTCAATGCAATATCCTAATAGCAAAATTAATGTACAAGGTATCAGTTCATCTGCTGGTATCGTCGCATTGCAAACGGGTACTGCCGAAATCGGCATGAGCTCACGTACTATAAATACCGATGAACTTGATGATAATTATACGATCACACCTATCGCACATGATGGAATTGCATTAGTCGTCAACCCCACCAACCCAATTAGTAATATCACTCACTCACAGGTTGATAATATTTATCATGGCATAACAAAAAATTGGCAACAAGTCGGTGGAAATAATGCAAAAATTGCAGTTGTGAGCCGTGAAAATGCATCAGGCTCTCGATCTTCATTTGAACACTTTATGCAATTGACTAAGAATGTGGCTGGATTCACCGTTTCTGACATCAATCCTGATGCATTGGTGGTAAACACTAATGGTATGGTCAAAAGTTTAATCGCACGTAATCAACAAGCAATTGGCTATCTCTCCTTTGGCTCTGTTGATAGTTCAATTAAACCACTTTCTTATAACGGAGTAACACCCACAATCAGTAATATTCGTTCAGGTGAATATAAAATGTCTCGACCATTTTTAATCATGTATAAGAAGCAAGGGCTGTCAGAAAATGCCATACAATTTATTCAATTTTTAGCGTCTGATGATGCTAAAAAAATCATTAACAATAATGGCTATATTGCTGAACCAGCGTAATTTATTAACATCTAAAGGTAATATGGCTTTTAGTGAAAAAGATCACTAAAAGCCAATACTAAGTGTCTGCGGTAAGGTTGAAATCTACGTTATTAAAATCTACTAACAGTCGTTATTTCACCACAGGGTACTTCTCATTTGCGCCCCATTCTGTCCATGAGCCATCATAAACAGTGACATTGTCACGTCCAGCAAGTTGAGCTGCTAAGGCCAAAATGCAAGCGGTAACACCAGAACCACAACTAAAAATAAGCTGTTGGTCAGCAGAACTCAAAGCATCAAATTTCTGCTGTAATTGCTCTACAGGTAAAAAATGACCATCCGTCAATAACTCGCCAAAGGGTAAGCTTTTAGCATTTGGCATATGCCCACTACGAAGCCCCACTCGCGGCTCTTTAACCGTTGCTAAAAATCGTGCAGTTGGGCGCGCATCAATGATTTGAACACCCATATCATCCAATCGTTGACACAATGCATCAGCATCAATAACCCAACTAGGTCGATAATTAGCACTGAAATCTCCCACGACATTAGATAGAGGTATGCCCGTTTGCGTCGTATACCCAGCTGCTAGCCAAGTAGGTAATCCCCCATCAAGCACTGATACATTATCATATCCCATCGCCTTGAACATCCACCATCCGCGAGGTGCTGAAAACATCCCTTGACTATCGTAAATGACAACATGACTGTTATTATTCACGCCTAATTTTGCGACTTCTTGAGTGAATAATTCAGCTGATGGTAACATATGCGGTAAATCAGTATTCTGTGCTGCTATTTGATGGTTAAAATCAAAAAAACGTGCCGTTGGGATGCGAACATCAATAAACTCTTGTTGAGGATCACGAGGCACGTCAGGCATAAATGCACTGGCATCTAAAACCACAATGGATTCAGATAATGAACCATCACATAATTGCTGATTAAGCCATGCAGCAGAAACTATATTATTTGCAGGGGATAGCATAAAAAATCCTTAGGAATACTCCGCAGTTAAAATAATTAACTTTGGCCACAATACCTGCCACTTTTTGTCTCGAATACGCTGTTGATAAACGGCAGGTCTTGAGTAATGTGGATTGATGCTAACATGTAATGACCAGTTATGCTCTAATCCATATGCAGCCGTAAAAATTAAGTGGTTATCAACCGTTAACTGCACACCAACACACGTCGGGACTTCAACCCAACGAGAAATAGCATCTGCACTATTTCGATAAGGTAAATGCTGATGCTTTAAGTGCATTCTTGCTTGATTTTTCACTTCCCAGTTAACCATCGGGAGTTGCTGTTGCAATAACACTGCGTAATGCGCTTCCGTTGTTAATGAACAATCATCAGGATCAAAATACACCACATCAACATCATTTAATGGTGTCATCGGTAAATGATGTAAATGATCCCAAATAGCATTACGAACAAAACCAGCAGCAATAAACCAATCAGGTAAATCCAACCTTTGTACGGCACGTAAACACGACATTCTAAAAGGATCTGCTTCTATAACAGCAGCAGTATTTGAAATTAAATCAGCCATATAAATTAAAATCCTTATTGATACGTCATGGAAAACAATAATACGTTACAATGTAACAACTTGTTGAATTAATACTGACATACCATCGCCATTAGCTAAATCATGAGTGGTTGCCATTTGCATGATTTCTTCAGCATCATAGCGATTACCATCGTAGACAACCACAATACTTGTATCACCAGTTTGTAGAAAATGGGTTTCACCATATGGAGTATAACGTGTCGCTCCAATGCTGATCAGCGCTTGAGTTGGATAATGACTTTGCTCTAACAACTCAGCAATATTTTCAGTAGGTCCAACATCTTGTTGGTGGTTCATTCGTTCAATGATCCAGTCTAATAACCTCGTATGAAAATAACTGTAATCGATCACTGCACTATCTTCACCATAGCGATGAATTTCGCCATGACGACAATGAAAACTTGCAATACGATAACTGTCTAAAATACCGCCAACAGTAAGATTATCGATAGCAATAAGATGTTCGCTCATCCCTTTACTATTTGTGCCCCAATTTTTCTTTTCACTGATTTTTTTCGCATTAGGTTTTCGAATTGAACAATCATTATAAGCACCGAACTGACGTGGAATTAAATCTGATACCGTTTTGTGGCCATCATCAGCATTAGTCGTGTATATAACATCACAAACCAATGCGACTTCAGGTTCAATTTGAAGATTATCTGCATCATTTGGAGGGCTAATGCTTGTTGATGACAATGGGTATGTTGCTAATAACCCTGTACTAATGTTAGGAAGATAAAAAGGAAAAATAGCTTTAGGTTGTATCACTTCTTTTACTTCAACAGTTACAAAATCAGCCGCTTCACCCGCCTGTTCTAAATGTCCCGCAAAATTGCCTGCCACACCAAAACCAATACATTGATTAAACACGATTTATCCATCAATAAGCAAAAAATAGTTGCTTATAATAAGCAAAATTTACGTCATTTTCCGTTATCAAGTTAACAATTATTCTAACTCAATAAACAACATTCTCATTTTTGATTTAACTTTAGTCACAATTTCATCAACTAGTTAATCTTCCGCTAACTACACTGAAGATAATGGGAAAGGTAAGATAAGGAAGAATAATGCGCTTACGAATAGAACAAAACATAACCCGTTATTTTTTTATAGTCTTACTTATAGTAACGAACGCTCATCATGCCATTGTATTTGCAGCACAACCTACACCAAAAGCAATAAACAGTAATCCTGCCACGCGTTATGCACCATTATTATTACCGTGGCAAGCAGCAATAACGTCATCAAATGTAACATCTATTTTATGTGGTGCTGTTATTATTGATGAATATTGGTTAATTACCGCCGCCCACTGTACCAAAAATTATATTCGTCATGTTATTGCTGGAACGTCAACAATTCCTCGGCAAAATTCGCAACAACTCGATCCAAAATATAAATTCACTATCGCACATATTATAGATAACCCTAATTATAATAAGGGAATATTTGCTAATGATATTGCATTAATCCGTGTTAATCGCTCTTTATTTACTGTTGCTAAACCTATTGTTATTGCGTCAGTAAATGAACAAATAGCAGCTAATAATATTTTTGATAATAACTGGGTAATATATCAAAACTCAACAGCAAATCTTATTGCATCTGGCTGGGGGAAATCAAATAGTGACACGAGTATCAATTACCCGAATCAATTACAACTCATCACGCTAGCAGGTGTTCCCGATCAACATTGTAATGGCTTACAAGCTAACAAATCACATATTATTTGTGCTGATTCAAATATTGATGGCCTTCTAAAAGACGTTTGTAGTGGCGACTCTGGTGGCCCTTTAATTTGGCAAAACCAACAACATATTGCTAATAGTGACTTTGGGTTACGTGTACTTGGCATCGTTAGTAACGGCGCTTTGTGTGAACAAAGACTCAATAATCCGACACAGCAGTACCAACAACTGCATGGACAATATACCGAATTAGCAGCATTACGTATTTGGATTGAAGACACTATTAAACAATATGACAACCTGCCCCACTTTTCTTTAGCCACACACTATAATTCACCTAATTACAAGTACGATCCTTTTATCCTTGCTGATGATTACCCTCAAGACCAAGATCTTAATCTATTATTAGTTTCAACACAGCCTCAATCTGCTGGAAATATACCAATTAAAGTTTTGATTATGCTTGTAGCAATTGCTTTATTTCGAAAAAGAATCAATTTA
The DNA here is from genome assembly GCF_036040035.1 of Photobacterium sp. S4TG1. Lineage (NCBI taxonomy): Bacteria > Pseudomonadati > Pseudomonadota > Gammaproteobacteria > Vibrionales > Vibrionaceae > Photobacterium > Photobacterium sp. S4TG1. The sequence goes on along the minus strand of NZ_JAYXUH010000005.1, from coordinate 197,317 downwards.
TTATAGAAGTGTAGATCTAACTGTCTATTTATGAATAATAAAAAATACATTATTGTCATCGATAATTATTACGTAATAATAGACCTACATTGATATTTAAATATGGATATTATTAAATGGACTTCTTTCCTATATTTCTAAAAATAAATAACAAAAAAATCTTAGTTATCGGTGGGGGTGACGTTGCTTGTCGAAAGGTTGATTTATTATTAAAAGCACACGCTGATGTCATTGTTGTATCGCCACAACTGCATCCACATTTACAAATGCTATTGCACCAACAACTGATTACACATATCGATCAACCTTACCAATCATCACTACTTAATGGCGCAGATCAAGTGTGGGCAACAACCGATTCAGCACCACTTAATCACCAAATTTATCATGATGCTAATGCATTAAAAATTTGGACAAATGTCGTTGATGACCCGACATTTTGTGATTTTATTACGCCATCAATGGTTGATCGCTCTCCAATTCAAGTTGCTATATCTAGCGGTGGTGCTTCACCGGTATTAGTACGTTATTTACGTGAACGATTAGAAACCTACTTACCACAAAATCTAAGTCTACTCGCATCATTTTCAGGCAAACAACGTCAGCGTATTAAGCAACATTTTACTACCGTAGATGAACGCCGAAAATTTTGGGAACAATTTTTCAGATCAAATATCGTCGAAAATGCACGAACAACGGAAGAATTAGAGGCTGCTTTCCAGCAATTATTAACTGAGAAGACTCATTGTGGCGGTAGTGTTTATCTTATTGAAACAGGTCATGATCCTGAATTACTTAGCCTTAAAGCATTAAGATTAATGCAACAATCAGAGTATGTTCTTTACCATAATGACGTAGCCGATGTGTTTGTTGATTTATGTCGACGAGACGCTGATCGTGAACAATGTGACCATAAAAATATTCAAGCACTCACCGAAAACCTTATACAGCAAGGGATCCGTGTTTGCATACTAGCAACTAAAGATAACCATCGCCCAGGTATTAAAAAATACTGTGCCAGTCAAAATGGTATTTTTGTTCCTATTTTTGGTTAAAGCATTTTGACGCTAAACTAAAAACGCAGAACTAGCGTTCTGCGTTTTGTTATCAATACTTATTACTTATCTCAATTTTTAGTTATTTATTTGCTCATAATTAGGCGATATTTTGGCATGTAACCATATACCCGTTGTTTTCATCAAATAACCAAAGATCACACCAACAATGAGAGATGGAATAACTAGTTTCCAGTCACCCGCAGCAGCAAATGTCGCGCATGAGCCAATAAATGTACCGGGAATAAAACTTAACCAGTGTTTTTTTGCTTGGGCACACATCATAAATGCAACAAGAGCGGTAATGACATAACCAATGATTTCTATATTGACCATTGTGGAAAGCTTAATTATTACCATAGCCCAAAAAACACCACTTAGGTTAGTAGCAATACTTAATCCAACCCCTTTCAGTCCATCTCGTTGCAAAGCAAAATATGTTGTACAGCCTAAAAAGCCCCCCCAACTCAGTAATCCTAAAGAAACAGCAACCCAGCCCCATATTCCAGAAAGAATACCCGTTGTTAAAGCAATCGCAATAAGCAAAGACATCATTGATCCCGCATCAATTTTCAATGGTGCGTAGTCTATATTAACCAGAGCTGCACTTGAAACGATTTAGATCACATTCAGATAAATAATCTTACATTCAGTTACTATTTAAAGTGATACATATCACTGCTTAATTTTCTGTATCAAGGACCAAAAAACACAATAAAATCCAGATTAAAAATTGCGGTTATAGCAAACTATGATAATTTGTTCGTTCTATTTGTTTGCTGGAGTGTCTTCATGGGACCTTTAATGCTTGATGTTTCAAGCTATGAACTTGATGCAGAAGAACGTGAAATTATTCAACACCCTACTGTTGGCGGCGTTATTTTCTTTGCTCGCAACTACGATAATCGCGATCAACTTCGAGCACTGATAAAAGATATTCGTAAAACAGCAAAACGCCCTCTTATTATTGGCGTTGATCAAGAAGGTGGACGAGTACAGCGTTTTAGAGAGCAATTTTCTATATTACCTCCTGCTCGTGCATTTGCAGAATCAGACAATGGTTTAGCACTTGCAACAACTGGAGGATGGCTAATGGCCGCTGAATTACTAGCAATGGATATCGATATCAGCTTTGCGCCAGTGTTAGATTTAGGCTTTGACTGTAAAGCTATTGGCAATCGTGCTTTTTCTGATAGTCCGTCCGATGTTATTCGTTATGCCTCTGCTTTTATTGATGGTATGACAACCGCTGGTATGGCAGCTACAGGTAAACACTTCCCTGGTCATGGTGGCGTTATCGCTGATTCACACCTCGAAACCCCTTATGATTCTCGTGATAATATCAAACAACATGATATGACCGTATTCACCAATTTAATAAGTAACAATAAACTTCAAGGGATCATGCCTGCACACGTCGTATTTGATACTTATGATGAACGCCCAGCCAGTGGTTCTGAATATTGGCTAAAGCAAGTACTCCGTCAAGATTTAGGTTTCAACGGTGTTGTATTTTCTGATGATTTAAATATGAAAGGTGCTGATGTATTAGGTAATTATAGTGAACGTGCAGTAGCAGCCCAACAATCAGGTTGCGATATGGTTATGCTATGTAATAACCGAGAAGGTGCAGTCCAAGCATTGGATGGATTACCACAAACTCAAGTTACTATTCTTAACACATTATTGAAAAAGCCAACGCCTGAATTTAATGCATTAATGCAAACCAGAGAATGGAAACAAGCGCAACAATCTATTTCACACCTAGTCGAGACATGGAATAATAACAATAACTAATCGACTAAAATCTATTGCACTTTATTCTTTATCAAATTTGAAGGATAAAGTGCTTTTAGTTATTGGCTTGATCTTGTTTAAAATAGTCATGAAACTGTTCAAATCTTAATGGCTCTGAAAAATAAAATCCTTGCTGTAGATAGACACCATTGTTTAGTAAATATTCAGATTGTTCTTTAGTTTCAACACCTTCAGCTATCATCTCCATACCTGATTTTTTACCAAAAGCAATGATTGAATCTAATACTGATAATCGATGATCATAAATACCAATAGTATCAACGAACATTTTATCAATCTTTAAACTTTGTAGTTTCAAATGTTGTATATAACTAAAACTTCCATACCCTGTACCCGCATCATCTAACTTTACATTAATACCTTGTGCTTTTAGATAATCAATAACGGCAGCTGCTTTATCAAGATCAGTGAATGACATTCTTTCTGTAATTTCAAAAGCGATTAATTTTGGCGAAATTGATGATTTAATGATTAAATCAACCGCTTTACGCATATGTTTTTTATCTTCTAACTGTTCAGGAACAAGGTTGATACTTATCACCCCTAAACTTTTGTTCCAGTCTAGTGAACTTAATTGATCTAATGTCTTTTCAAGTAAAATTTCAGTAATAGGAATAATTAAGCCATTATTTTCAGCATAAGGAATAAATTCATCCGGTGATATTAATTCTTTTTTGTTAAACCACCATCTTACAAGTACTTCACAACCATACATTTTATTATTTTTAACATTAATAATTGGTTGATAATATGGAATAAACTCTTTACGCCTTATTCCTTTTATAATTAGTGAATGTAATGATATTCTATGCTTTATTGACCTATTTATAATGAAGAAAATAACCAAACCAGTTAGCCCTCCAATAATAAATAATAACGGTTTTAAGTCCATAGAGATCAGCGATAACAAATGAGGATCAACATAATTTTTTAATATCAAACTATTTTTTAACACTTCTACATTTAAAGCTCGCTGTGATAAAACATGATTTTCTTCATTTTTATAATGCTCATCTTTGCTATTATCAGGTACTGAAACGACAGTTAATATACAGTCGTCACAATTTTTATTATTGATAATTTTTGATATTATTGGTTCAAAATCAATTGATACACTGCCTTTTGTATCTTCCCAGACTAATGAAAGTATTGATTGCTCTTTTTTATTATTAATAGCCCATAACGATATGTTATCTTGAAGTTTTTTAATAAACATAGCTTGTTTACTATGTTTAGGCTTAGCATTAAAACTTGAACAATAGATACCAGCACTCGTCTTTATATCAATGTTTCTAATATAATAGTTATTATATGTTTTTGTTTTTATATATTTTTGGTCACTTTTACCACAATTAAAATTAATATTATTCACTAGTTCTGTTATCAGTGAATGATACTCTCCGATATTTGAACTGTAGTTATCAATCAATTCATTAGACATAGTGTCTAATTTAGAAGACAGCTGTTTTTTTGCAATATAAGGTGATAATGATGTAAAACTAATAGCCATAAATATAACGATGAATATAGCAACAACTGTCATAGTGCTAGTATAATCCGCTATTAATCGACTTTTAATCCACGATCTTATTTTATATAAACCACTCATTATATTTATAATATTACTCTACTTTTAATACTTCCGATTATATTGCGGATACTAACTTATATTATTCTTATCAACAATACTAATATACATACATTTTAAATAGAAAGGATTGCTATTATATTAGTATATTTAATATAATAATTATTATGTATCAAGAAAGTATAAAAGTACCATTTGGTACTTTTACCATATCATATCAATGATAATCAGTATAAAAATTATTTATACATTAGCACTATAAACTATCTTTAGAGTAGTCGACAGATTTCGAACATTTCTTTTTTTCTTTCATGATTATATAAAACGCACCAACAATAAACGCTACGGTGAGTATAATTTCCATAATTGACCTTTATATCTATTAAAACAAAATTAACTGATAATTTTCAGCTCATAAGTCATTGGAATCTGAATATCACTCGGCTCAAATCCTCCAATAACTTACATGATTGTACTAACTACAGCTTAAATAAGTTATAAAGTTGTGACAATTTACGGTTAAAATTTACGCCTCACACAACATATTGCATAAAACTCACGTCAGACCTAACATTTTTATTCACGAGGGTTATAATTCACTAAGTTAAAAATAATAAACTCAGCACTAAGAATATGAAAACAAAAGCATAATATTCATTTAGCTTAATGTTGTATGTTATTAACAATAGATAATAATAAGCACTCCTCAAACACTACGGGAACCATTTCGCTTTACTTCATTGATTATTAACATAATGTATTATTAATACCCATTACAGGTATAAATACTCTTTATTAACTATAGTATTTAATACCATGAAAATCTTGTTCTTAATAAATAAGAAGAAGAAAAAGCAAAAGCTGTAGATATTAAACTCTTACTTATCAAAATATTACACGTTTTCTTGGCCTATGGGACGTGTTACTCTTGTCGAATAAGCTCTAAACGCTCAACATCAGCATAAAATGCCACCATTTTGATTCTACTAATTGCATATTCAAAACTACTTTTTTGGCACATCAAGTGTTGAGATGATGCAATCCAATCTCGAGGGTGCTGTACTGCTTTACTATTATATTGTCGCTCTAATTCTGTGCAGTTTGCATAACGCTGACAAGCGTCATACCGCTCTTCTTTTAACTCTAACCAATGTGCTTCAAATTGATATAAAGCATTATGTAATTCATTCAAATTATCGTTGGTGATTTTTCCTTTAAGAGCATTGACTTGCTGTAATTGAAAATAAATAAAATCATTAAAATAATCTTTAGTTTGAGGCGCTAAATATGTACCACAATACTCTCCATGGTGAATATTAGTCCTTTTATTTAATTCGGCAACGTCAGCAGTTGAACATGCTATGGCTAAAAATAATGTACAGAGTAATGAGAATGGTTTCATATTACCCTCCAATAATAAATATTAACCTCAGTATGACTTACTCACTGTTAGGCTGCTTTAATTTTATCAACCTTCTTATAATTAAGATTATTACAAACAAAAAAACCAGCAATGTCGTTCACATTACTGGTCCTTAAATATTTTGAAACGAGATAATTTATTGTGTTTTAAAAATCTGTACCGTTTCAAGTTTGGTCATTTTACGAATTTGACGCCAAACAAAATAAAATATTCCAATCATCATAAGCATTGATGGTATAGCAATAACGGGATAGCTTAATAGCGTCATACGACCAAGCTCTTCATTAAATGCTTCAGTTCCAGATGGACTTGTTACTATCACTGTAGCCAAAATATAGTTCATAACGGAAGAAAAAACGAAGGTGCTTGCAAATAAGTAATTAGATTGAACTAAGCAGCGATCAAACGCTTGCTGCTGATCGTATTCCATTAGCTTTTGCTTTATTAGACCTAAATTTAAAATACCTTCATTAAATATCATTTTAGTAACGATAGGATATTTAGTAAAAGTTGACCCGAGAACGACAACACCGATAATACCGGGTATCAATGCTTCTTTAACAGCTAGCCATTGAGTGTCAAGTTGTAAAACACCGATACCGCCAGTAAGTAATACACTCACAATACCAAGTATTGCTATAAAGTTGAGTTTCTTATTTTTTAATAACTCATAACTACCAAATGCAACAGGGAAAGCCAAAGCGACTAACAATGCCCCAACTGAACCTAGACGATCATCGCCACTCATCTTCATTAAAATGATTGACGGAACAACAACGTTAAAAATAATTTCATTTAACGGATTGGTTTTCTTTTCAGCCATAATTCCTAATAATTTCCTTTATTCATAATTATGTCACTTTGAATTTATCTCAATAAAAATACGTCTATTCCTTATAACTTATCTAAAACTATCGTTGGTATTATAGTAATTTTAGTAAAAGTCACAGAAACCGCTATTTCTTTGTTTTGATTGTTTCGTTTCTCAACATTACTGTAAAGCACAATATCGTTACAAATCATTAAAATGTTGTTCAATAAAGCAACGTTATCAAGTTAGTCATCATCAAAAACTACCATTTACGGTCAAACTAGCTATAACAGCTAAAGTACACGCACATGCTAATATTGCTAATACTGGTTTAGTTTTAGTTAACAATGACATTAGCCATAATCCTGTGGCTGCAATCAAACATCCCATGCTGACCATACGCCAGATAAATGGTAATAAAAGACCTGTCTGAGTTTGCTCAACAAGAGTGGTTAAATCTAAACACGCAACAATAAAGATAATAACACTAATTAATGTACCAAATAACGGTAATGCAATATTCAATGGATCAACTTTATGCTGTGCTTTTACTAACATTGCATGCGCTAACAGACTTCCACCAAAACCAATACTGAAAATTGTTATTATCATATAGCCAACATGACCAGCGTTAGCACTAAAACTTAAAATATTAATGACATAAGCAATACTCCACAATAGCATTACACCAATAATAAGTTTACGCGATCCATCTTTACCAATCAGACGATTTTCACACAAGCTATAAATTAACGTTAATGCGACAAACACTAAAACAAACACAACTGTATTAGAGTTTGTCATACTAGTGCTTGATGTGAATGCCATCAAGCTAGCTTCTCGTATTAACAATGAAGCAATCAATAACCAACTAATAAAAGGTAATACCTTCATTACTCGATCATGTTGTCCAAAGCATAATTTACCTGACAGCATTACCCCACCAATAATGATGAACGCCCCTATCGAAAATTGCTCTAGCACTTCAGACAATAATATTGACCAATTATTCCACTGCATTTTAACTCCTAATACAGCTTTGCTTAGGCATAAGATATTGGCCGATATAACCAATGTCTCATACCGTAACGTATTTTAGTAAATCGCTATTTTGCCTAATTGTCTGAATGAGTGCAAAAAGCTTTGGTGCAAAAGAATAAATTCATTCACTAAAATAAGCACTATAAGCATTTATAAAATCTATAAAAGTAATAGGTAACAACACTCTTATCTATAAAGTATATAAATTTCAGTTTTCTACCAGAAACCTCATTCAGTTACAGGATAAATTTTACTTTTGTATGATATAAATTTAAAAAAGATAACTATCATAGAATTTTTAGCATTTAATAGGATAAAAGATTGACGAGAGATGATTGAAACAGGTATCTTATTTTTTATAGAGAAATAAGATTTAACTTGGTACATAAAATCTCATTTCAAACCAATTATTCGGTGCTCTATCTATCATGTATAGCGTGTTGTTCTCATTTGAATAGAGACTCACTCGATATAGAGTAAAATCACCATTTTGCCTGTTAATTTAATCGTCAGGCTATAGAATTAAAGTGAGTAATCAGATGTTTGCAATTATTAACACCAACGTATTCGATGGTAAAACGATTCTAGAGAACCAAGCCATCTTCATTGAAAACGATCTTATTTCACGTATTGTTCCAATGTCTGCGGTATCTGAGAGTGAATTACCACAAGAAACGTTTGATGCAAAAGGCTTACTCGCCTCTCCTGGCTTTATTGATGTACAACTAAATGGTTGTGGTGGTGTATTACTTAACACTGCTATCTGTAAAGAAACACTTGAGACGATGAATCAAGCAAACTTAAAAAGTGGTACAACCCAGTTTTTACCAACATTCATTACCAGCGATGCTGAATCAATGATTGAAGTGCTTGATATGGTTGGAACAATAGAAAATCGTACACAGCAAGGTGTGTTAGGTTTACACCTTGAAGGCCCTTTTATCAGTACAGAAAAGAAAGGCGCACACCGTGAAGAATTCATTCGTGAATTAGATAAGAATACAGCGAAATATATTGCTGATAACGCAGATAAAATTTGCGTATTAACAGTAGCACCTGAAAACACATCACAAGAAGTAATTGATATTGTTCGTAATGCAGGTATTACCGTATCACTAGGTCATACGAATGCTACTTATGAGCAAGTTGCAGAGAAGAAAGGCCTAACTATGGCAACTCACCTTTATAATGCAATGACTCCACTAGGCTCTCGTGAACCAGGTGTTGTTGGTTACATCTTTGATAAAAAACCACATGCGGGTATTATCGTTGACGGTATCCATGCTTCATACCCATCAGTCCGTATTGCACACGAAATGTTAGGTGAGCAACTATTTATGGTAACGGATGCTGTTGCTCCTGCAGGCACAGACATGACTGAGTTTGATATGGCTGGTTTACAAGCTTACGTAACTGACGGTAAATGTCACTACAAAGATGGCACTATCGCAGGTTCAGCAGTAACGATGGAACAAGGTCTTAACAATCTTATCGATCATGTCGGTCTTTCTCGTGAAGAAGCATTGCGTATGGCTACGTTATACCCAGCAAAAGCAATCAATATTGATAACGAATACGGCTTACTAAAAGTGGGTTACAAAGCAAATATTACATTGCTTTCTGATGACAACCAAGTTAAGCATGTTTACCAAATGGGTAAAAAAGCATTCTAATTTAAATTTAGATCTAAAAAAGCAAAAGGCTGCCATTCAATGAATGACAGCCTTTTTAATATTGCTTTAATTATGATTAAATTTGCGATGTTGTCGTCGGTGGAGTTATTAATGCTGCAGTACGTTTTATTGGCGTGGTAAAAACCACAGTATTACGTTTTTCTGCTACAGTCATTTGATATTCTCGCAATTTGAAATAGCCATAACTCACCACTATCGAGAAGAATAAATAAGATAACGAAAATACAAATGGTGAACTGAGTAAATTCGCTTTAACAACCCATATCACTCCTATCACAGTAATGGCTAATTTTGCCATCATTGCTACAAGCAACATCAGTAAAGCTAATTGTGGAAAACGGGTCGCACGAAAAGCTAACCAATATGCCGTTCCAATTGCAATAGCAGCAATACCAAACCCAGCCATAAACGAATGAAAATGCTCACCGGACAGTATGCCTGCAACAATGGATAACAATATAATCAACCCAAATATCATATTATCCTCACTTATAATATTCACAAAACATCTCGATATAGTCTCTGACCGTATTTTCTCACCTAAATATCAACTTGTATATATGGAGTAAAAGATTCCATTTATGGTGACATGAGACAACCTATCGCAAAAAAATCTAAGTAATTGTTATTAAATAATTATAGTCAATAAATCCATTGATAAAACACTTAATAACGATAACGTTAGTTTATTACAAAAAGGAATATTTCAGGGCTTAATGCTACAAAAATAACACTTAACAGTTATTCCTATAACAAATAAGCCGCAAAAATGGCTATGTATCCACATTTAATCGTGAATAATAAGATTGGGGGTTTTATTTTTTATGACGGGAGAAAAACCGCTATAAGTATGGATAAACTTATAACGGCTTCAAAAACTAATGAATAACAATGAGCATGAAGATACCAATAGCCAATGTTATTGCACCAACGGTTAGTAATAATTCAAAAATATGTTTGTCCATATTACACCACACATTCAGTTACAGCGTAACTTATTATAATTAATAAGTACCCTCGATTTCTTATGGGTAATCGAGGTATTAACTCTTTGTTTCTGTAATAATAGTATAATTATTAATACTAAATATTAGCTGAACAACTCTCACCTGAATGTTAAAAAACATATAGAAACTCATTCATTAGATTAATTTTTATTGTACTTAAAATTGCGACCGAACATACATTATTATTACTTAGTTAACATTGTTTGCGATATTATTATTTATTCACCATCGCAAATCATAGTAATAAACTTGATACTTATTCTTCTAAATCATACAGTTAAACTAATATTCGTTGTATTGTTATCATTTATATGCACTTAATTTACGCTCTGTCTTTTATTTTTTATGCAGCTATAAGCCTAGTAACAGAATCAACACTGGCCGCTTCTATCAAACCAGTAGTTAAACTATCACCAAATCCAGTAACACAACATACAGTTGAATTGCCATTAAATGAGTATCATTCTTTAGAAATTCTGGCATTGAAAAATGTAAGTAGCAGTCAAGTTCCTCGCCCTTATGACATCCTATCAACAAACGACAATATGCTGGCAGATATCAATCACAACAATATACGGGATGACTATGAACGACTATTGCTTAAACAGTATCAACGACCTGAATATGTAGCGATGGGGATTTTAGCAGCAGCGCACTGGGACCGCCTAATAGCGACACATAAACAAACAGATCGTATTCTTTCAATTACAGCAGTTACCTTAATTGCTAATAATATCGCCATTAATCAATGCTATTATTCGCTACAACAAATAGATAGCAGCTTAATATCCCCGATATTAAATTATTTTAATACTGAGCAACGTCTCGCTCTTAAAGATCAAGCAGAAGAAAAACTATTGGCTATTATTGCCGCATCTCCATTCACGATAACTTTTGAACCGCAGCCATGTCAGAAATTTACGCTCTTAGCTGAATCAATGTTAAGAACCACCTTCGTATCATTATAATTTCTGTTGTATAAAGTTTTATTTCAAGGCGTTGTTAGCTCAATGGTTAAATTGACATAAAAACGACACTGCAATTAATATGCTGTGCCATCATAATAAATTCAATAATATCCACTAGCTGTATATTTCTTTTTTTATAGATAGAAAAATACTATATTTATGATTTGATAGTGGTTTTTAGTAGTTCGCTGTATAATGTTCGACCTAAATTATTCAGCTATCACAGTTACGGAATCCAATGAGTAAAATATCAACCTTTTTAAAAGGCATAGCGATGGGTACGGCAGATGTTGTCCCAGGTGTGTCAGGCGGTACTATCGCATTCATCACCGGCATTTACGATACGCTGCTTGAAAGTATTCGACGTATCAATCCAAGCTTAATTAGAGTAATCCGCAATGGCGGCATTAAAGCTGCATTTGAACACATCAATGGCACCTTCTTAATCTGCTTATTTGGTGGCATTTTAACAAGTATCTTTACTTTAGCAAAAGTGATCACTTGGATGCTTAATACTCATCCAATTCCATTATGGTCATTTTTCTTTGGTTTAATTATCATTTCAGTCATCCATATGCTTAAACAAGTCGAAAAATGGAGTCTTGGTAGTTTTATAGCTATTATCCTTGGTATTGCATTTGCCTATGGTATTACTGTGCTACACCCCGTAGCGATGGATCCGACGCCATTAAATATCTTTATTGCGGGTGCTATCGCTATCTGTGCAATGATCTTACCTGGTATCTCTGGTAGTTTCATTTTACTGTTACTTGGTATGTATGCTCCTATTCTTGCAGCTGCAAAATCAGTAGATATCTTCACACTTGGTTTATTTGCTGTTGGCTGTGTTGCAGGTCTATTGACATTCTCTCATGTCTTGTCGTGGATACTGCGTAATTATCGAGATCTTGCTCTAACGCTACTTACTGGCTTAATGATCGGTACCTTAGGTAAGATTTGGCCTTGGAAAGAAGTCTTAACATGGCGTACAAATTCACATGGTGAACAAGTACCACTACTTGAGCATAATTTATCACCGTTTAATTATGAAACTGCCACAGGCCATCCAGCATTGCTTGGATACGCTATCGCTGCAATGATCTTAGGTCTTGCTGTGGTATGGGGACTTGAAAAATACGCTGAGCGTAACGACTAATCGTTAGTCCCTTTTAAAAAACATTATTAAAGAGTAGCCTTCTGGCTACTTTTTTATTCTTTAATCTCTTAACCATGCCGCCACATCACAAAAAATTACTCTGCACCTACCTTTTATAAACATCTCTATTCATAATCCATTTGTTCTACATAGATTATCAAGAAACATTTAAGGATGAATGGATGAAATACCAATGGTTAGTTCTTGCTTTGGCTTTAGTTGCAGGATTGTTTGCCAGCTACATGATGGACAGCAACGATCCAGAGGTTGCTCGTGAACCTTACTATCCAATGAATTATTTAGAATCAGGGACTGAAGTCATTGACTTATTCGCTCCTGAAGATAGGCGTATTCGTTTAGTCTATTTTGGCTATACACAATGTCCAGATATCTGTCCAACCTCACTAGCCGTATTGTCAGCGGCTTTAAAGGCAATACCTCAACAACAGCGCGATAAATTATGGCCTATTTTTATTAGCCTTGATCCAATACGTGACACACCCGATAAAACAGCCCAATATGCGGCTTATTTTGATGCTTCAATTACGGGAGCAACAGGAACCGAAGCACAAATTAAATCATTAGCTGATACATACGGCGTACTCTATATTAAAAACGAATTAAAAGACTCTGCAATAAAATACGTTATAGATCACAATTCTTATTTTTATTTTTTAAAACCTTCTGGCGAATTAATTAAAAAACTTCCCCATATGGCAAGCCCAACTCAATTAATCGCAACCATTCCGGTAATAACATCATCGGTAACCAAAGAATAAGTGATCAAAGAAAGCGTCAACATAAACAATTATAGTCAACATATTCCATATTTATTATATTGAGCACTTAATGACCTATTTTAAATTTGTATAATATTAGGAATACTCATTTTTACCACTGCTTTTTTGCTCGCTTTTTAATCTCTTATGTTATTTATTTGAGTATTGGCAAAATTTTACATTTCCCTGACTTTAGGCGTTATTAAAAACGAGAAATTACTTGTAACTCCTTATATTAAGCGGAGTTACGCTCAATCCAATATAAATATAAATGCAAAAAAGCGGTTAAATATGTACTTTTTTTATTCAAAAACGCGAGCGATATCGGATTTTTTTTTCTTTGCTGAAAAAAATTAATGAGCAATTATAATAAGTTATGCCATAATGAATTTGCCAACTCAAACTTTATTCAACAGTTGTAGTGGCTAAATCAATATGGAGATTATATAAAAATGAAACGTACTGTATCTATCTTAGCTGGTGTTTTACTAAGTGCTTCTCTTGTAGGTTGTTCTAGCTCTGATGAAGTAAGTCAAATGCAGCAACTAACTAACAAAGTTGACACACTATCTGAGCAAGTTAGTGCGCTACAAGGTCAACAAGACCAAATCGTAGGCGCAGTAAATGATTCTCGTGCCGCATCTGACGCAGCATACCAAGAAGCAATGCGTGCTAATAAGCGTATCGACCACATCGCTGGTTCATACACTAAGTAATCCAATACTTAGCTACAAAATATCTAAAGAGATGGCTTATGTCGTCTCTTTTTATTTATACGTATTTTGAGTTGTTATTATAAATAGCCTTACTAAATCCTTTCCATATTGTTTCAAATAACAAATCAAATACAGCCATCAATAATATAAAGTTAATTCATTATTAATGTGATGGTCACACTTTTATTATCCAAATAATACGCAAAAAAAACGAGATAATACTATCTCGTTTATAGGATAACGACTAACGGACTATGATTTTAAAATAACAGGAAGACCTGATTGTTTATCCAGTTCTGAATATAGTCGTTTAGTAGCTTGAGTATCGCCTTCTACATCTTTCAATAAGACATCTGGAGCATCAAGGTTTTTCTTCACCCCCATCTGCTCCTCACTCTTTGACAGTGGGGAATGAACCTCAACAATTAACTCACCGTCTGGATCTCGTGATGTTTTTACAGGTTGGTTAATAATTTGGACTTGAGTACCAAGGGCAACATGTGGGAACAGCCACTCCACATCCCATGGGTTCATACGAATACAGCCACCACTAACGCGCATACCGATACCAAAGTCTTTATTAGTACCATGGATAAGGTATTCGCCATGGCCGTAAGCCAATCGCATTTTATAATCACCCAATGGGTTATCAGGCCCAGCAGGGACAACAGCAGGAAGAATATCCCCTTTTGCTGCATGTTCTTTACGGATTGAAGCTGGCGGTGTCCATGTTGGATTTTTTACTTTTTCACTAATGGATGTTGTCATACTTGGTGTTTCACGGCCAACACGACCAATACCAATCGGGAAAACGTATACAATTGAAGCGTCATCTTTCGGAAAATAGTAAAGACGTAGTTCAGCAAGATTGACCACGATGCCTTTGTGCGCAACATCCGGCAATATAACTTGCGTTGGTATTTGTAATAACTTCCCTGGCTGTGGTAAAAAAGGATCTACACCTTTGTTAGCGGCCATCATTCCAAGAAAGCCCACGTTATACTTATTTGCAATATCAGCAAGGCTATCCCCTTGCTTTACTTCGTAATATTCTGCTGTACCAACGATATTACTACCATTGGTCGGTAGCTTATATTCAATTGCATGCGCTGCGGATGAAGCTAAACATGTGAGTGACAAAAGTAATGCGCGGTACACGACAATATCTCCGGTTAAGATCTTACAAACATTCAATCATGGATGTAAAACGCTGTAAGTAATTATACATACAATAACTATATTTAATTATTACATGTGTTTTTAAGCTTTACTGCCATACTACTTGATATTATTTTAATCTACTAGTTTATAGATAACAGTAAATCGACAATAATATTGCTCACAACAAGCTAATGAACAGCATGATAGCGTTATTTGATTATAACCTCTCATAAAAAAGAGCTGTTAAATCTTGGTAAGACCTAACAGCTCAATCATTATTTTTAAATAGTATATTGCTGGAGTAAATACTTCCAATCTCGTCGTTGTTGGTTTAATTTCTGCCTAATCAACTCATACTGTTGCATAAATTCAAAGTTTTCATAATTGTTCGATATTTTCTTTTGTTTCAAATCTATTAAGCGTTTATTTACTTGGTAATAATCAGAAATTTTACTCATTAAGGATTCATATTCAAATTGTAATTGTTGCAAACGCGCACTGTTATTTGGTAATGATTTCAATTTGTTCTGTAACCGCATAAATTCCATTTTAGTCCGCGTTTTTTCTATCCTATCTGCAGGAGTGACTTTTAAGTTTGTTGTCCACCCAAACCATGAACAACTCTTGATCAACCATTTTGTTGGATCAAACTGCCACCAGCAAATACCGTTGCGGTAATCATTTTCAAAAATATGATGATAATTATGATAGCCCTCACCAAATGTTAACCATGCAATGATGCCATTATCACGCGCACTATTTCTATCGGTATAAGGCTGAGCCCCCCATTTATGGGCCAATGAATTAATAAAAAATGTCGTATGATGACTTAATACCAACCGTAGAACACCAACAAACAGTAAAGCGCCCCATAAATCACCCAGCAACAATCCTATTGCGACAGGAACTCCAATATTCATTATTGCGGCTAATAATAAGTAATATTTGTGTTGCCAAACCACTATAGGATCTTGTTGTAAATCAATGCAATTTGAGTAGTCGCGATAACGACTTGCTTGATACTGTCTTAACATCCAACCAATATGGCTATAAAAGAACCCTTTTTTAGCTGAATATGGATCTTTACTATTATTATCAACATAGCGGTGATGAGCTCGATGATCAGAACACCAATGTAGAATACTATTTTGCAATGCAAATGCACCACCAAGGGCAAACATTACTCGCAAAAAACGATTGGCTTGATAACTTTGATGTGCCCATAAACGATGATAACCCGCTGTAATTGACATACCACAACAACAAAAGGCCATAATAGTCATCACAACAAGCGTCAGATCGAGATTATTAAAATAGAGATACGCAGGCACACCAACAATGGCGATAACAAATGTGAGTGTAAATAACGTTACATTTAACCAAATAATGGGGGGTTTTTGCTGTTGAGGTCTCATCCTTGTTCACCTTATTTTCAGCGTACACATGTAAGCCACATTATACCGACCGCTTCACTGATTCAACTAACCAGCACGATTAGCCTTACTACTACGTCAATAATGTGATTCCAACCACATCAAAACGAGCATTTATGTAACAATAATGACTATGTGAGGCTTGAAAATACCCTGCTGGCATCGTCTCTTTTAATCCGGCTTTTACTAAAGTGGTATGTTCTTCTCGTGTCATAATGACATATTCAAGATGTTCATCAATAATTGACTTAATATTTTCAATTGTTGCTTCATCATCACGTACTAAGGTTTTTAAATGCCCAGTGATCACCGATAACGGCATCATCATCTCTCTTACAAGCAATTTTCGTTCCTTAATATGATTAGCAGCAACTGTTCGCTTACCAATATTAAAAATCTGTATCCAATCAGGTTTACCTTGCTTTGTGACCAACCCATGTTGATAGCAATAATATGACTCTAAAAACGTGCGTAAATGACTATACCGCTCGGAATAGACTTCCAAATAAATATGTTGTAATTCAAGGTCAGCATTAAAACCATTGATTTCACTCATGAGTATTCCTTTTTATTTGCTTGTTTTTATTTACTATTTTTGAAACCAATAATAAAAATTAACTGTTTTTGAAATTTTTGTCATGTGGTTACGGTCTACTCAAATGACAATAATTATCATTTTTAATATTATCAGTAGGTCGCTTATGCAAATTAAAGTTCGCCCTCGCTGGGCATTAACAGAAAGCCAAGTTACGCCAGAAGATGTCTATCATCAACGGCGATCTATTTTAAAAAAACTGGGGATTGCAGCGGTTGGATTGCCACTATCAACCAATGCCCACGCTGGTTTATTTGATTTTATCTCATCTTCAGAAGAGCCGACAATTGATCATCGTCGACAGTTAACAGGAACATCTTCATCATTATCAGATACAGCATTGTCGCTAACACCAGAAGATAAAATTCTTCATTATAATAATTTTTATGAGTTTGGTACGGATAAATCATCACCAGCAGTGCGCGCTGAAAAATTTATTACAGATCCTTGGAAAGTCACTATTGATGGAATGGTAAATAATCCATTTACTCTCGACTATGATGACTTGTTTAATAAATTTACCTTAGAAGATCGTATATATCGCTTCCGCTGTGTTGAAGCATGGTCAATGAATATTCCGTGGATAGGCTTTAGCTTACGCGACATCATTAAAAAAGCCGATCCACAGCAACAAGCAAAATATGTTGCTTTTGAAACGTTATATGATCCAAAACAAATGCCGGGACAAGCATCATCTCGTCTTGGTGGCGGCATTGAATACCCTTATGTGGAAGGTTTACGAATTGATGAAGCCATGCATCCACTGACCATGATCTCGGTGGGATTATATGGCAAAACGCTCGCTCCACAAAATGGGGCTCCCTTGCGGCTTGTTGTACCATGGAAGTATGGCTTTAAAAGTATTAAATCGATTGTGCGTATCCATCTTACTGATAAACAACCACCAACGACTTGGAACCGTTTAGCACCGAGCGAATATGGTTTTTATGCTAACGTTAATCCTAACGTTGATCACCCTCGCTGGAGTCAAGCAAGCGAAC
Source organism: Photobacterium sp. S4TG1 (assembly GCF_036040035.1). Lineage (NCBI taxonomy): Bacteria > Pseudomonadati > Pseudomonadota > Gammaproteobacteria > Vibrionales > Vibrionaceae > Photobacterium > Photobacterium sp. S4TG1. The sequence goes on along the minus strand of NZ_JAYXUH010000005.1, from coordinate 179,071 downwards.
GGTTTATCGGCGCAGGTAATGTCTTTAGCAGTCGCCGCCAACCCACATTAATGTTTAACGGCTATGCTGAAGAAGTGGCTGGATTATATAAAGGTATGGATTTAAAAAGGAACTATTAATGCTCACTGACTATGTTCAAAAGTACCGTCTGACCCCTTCTCGCATTCTAATGCTAAAAGTTATCATCCATATGGTGACATTATTCTTTGTTGCATTGTTAATTTATAACACGTTCAACGGTGGGTTTGGTGCTGATCCGATTAAGGGTATTGAACATTTCACAGGTAAAGCAGCATTAAATACATTGATATTGACACTATTACTGTCACCACTAGCAAAGTACTATAAACAAGGAGGTTTGATTCGTCTAAGACGATTATTAGGTGTATACAGCTTCTTTTGGGCGGCACTTCATCTTAGTGCCTACCTTGCTCTAGATCTAAATTTTGACTGGTCTTTATTAGGCAGCGAGATAATAGAGCGCCCTTATCTTGCCATTGGTGCCATTAGCTGGATTATCTTATTACTATTAACACTCACATCAACACAATCAATGCAACGTCGTTTAGGCAAGCATTGGCAACAGCTGCATAATTGGGTATATCTGGCTTTAATATTAAGCCCAATTCATTATTATTGGTCAGTGAAATCTGGTCTTATTGAACCATCGATTTATTTGTTCATTTGTGCGTTGCTGCTGTATTGCCGAAAACAAAAAATATTAAAATGGTTTACAAAAGACAACAAGCCATTGCAGAACAAACCGGTGTCAAAAACACCAAACCGTTAAGCCTTTTTATATTAAATCCAAAGGCAGAGTTACGGCTCTCCTTTGGGTTTTGCTATAACAGATAAGATCATCAAAACCACGTGATCCCGACGCATAAATACAGTTACTTAGATTGACTAACCCCATCAAGCCACAGACAATACCCACAATTTTTTACATTCAAATCTGCGGTTCACATGGAAGCTGTCCAATGACAATATCAACACCCTCACCCTTATCTTTACGTGATGATTCAATTTTCCGTCTTTTTTGGCGCTATACCTTACCGACCATCGCGGCTATGCTTATCACAGGTATCTATGTTGCCGTTGATGGAATGTTTGTGGGGCATTTCATAGGAGAAGATGGCCTTGCGGCAATCATGCTAGGCTACCCTATTGGCTCTATTCTTTATGCTATTGGTGCCATGATTGGTATGGGAGCATCAGCATTAGTCTCGATTAAAATGGGAGAAGATAATACTCAACAGGCACGTTATATTGTTGGTAATGCACTAACACTTTGTATTGTTGCTAGTCTTATTTTTTGCTCGTTAGGTCTACTATTTGGACAAGATATTCTTGTTTGGATTGGGGCTAAAAATCATATTTTAACAATGGCAACAGAGTATCTATTTTGGTATTTCATCATGGGTGGGTTTGCTATTGTTTCAATGGCTTTTTCGGCATTATTGCGTAACGATGGTCAACCTAATCACGTAACGCTAATCATGATATTAGGTGGTGTATTAAATATCGTTCTCGATTGGTTGTTTATTGTCGTTATTCCTTGGGGATTAACCGGCGCCGCTATTGCTACTATGCTATCGCAAGCCGTTACTTGTATTTTATGCTTGCACCATTTTTTCACTGACAAAACAGAATTACGCATTGACTGGGATAACCTTAAAATAAAATGGGATACTGTATTTCAAATACTGAAATTAGGTACATCCAGTTTATTAATGTATCTGTACCTATCTGTGGTATTGATACTGCACAGCAAAGCCTTTTTATTGGTTGGCAAACCCATTCATGTCGCCGCCTACAGCATAGTTAGCTACACAGAAGCATTCTTTTATTTGATTTTTGAAGGCATAGCTTTAGGGACTCAACCCATTGTCAGCTTTAATACTGGTGCGGGCCTGAAAGATCGCGTTATTAAAATTCGAAACCTTGCATTTACCATTACCTTATTAATCGCTGCAATTGGCGTTATTATTTTATATAGCATTCCAGATACCGTGGTATATATGTTTGCAGGCAATAACCCACTCCTTCAACCTGAAGCAGTTAAAGGTATGTCGCTTTATTTTTGGGGACTTCCTTTTGAAGGGATATTACTCATAGGTGCGACCTACTTTCAGGCAGTCAATATGCCCAAAGAAGCCTCCCTATTAACAGGAGGAAAGCTCATTCTGATTTCAATTATTATATTTGTACTTGCATATACAGTGGGAGTGACAGGGGTTTGGCTTGCATTGCCGACTTGCAGTGCTTTACTTACACTATGGATGGTATTTAGATTACGTAAACTATCCAGAGCTATTGCATAAATAGAACATTAACTTACGGTTATTACTATAAAATCGTTATTTAATTATGAGTGACGATTTTATGGTTCACTGATCCCTACAACACAGTCTTACCTATAATATAACTGGCTCTACATCATAACTTTTCTCCGCTACAAAGCACTTATAATAATTTGACCAGACAATTTATGCATAAAAATCATATGTAAAATGAAAACCATTCATTTTACTCATATAGTTATTAGTCATACTATTATTTCAAGGTTAAAAGCAGCATATCACACCCAAATATGGTTCAAGATAACTGCAACAATAAAAACCAACCTATTAATATTGAAAGTAATAACCAGTACCTCAATCAACATTTATTACATTGAATAAATTGCACTAAATAAAAAGAGAGCAATAAACAACATTGCTCACTCGCATTCAAATTTTCATTATAGAGGTAAGTAGTATGACAATCCCAACAACTGACATGCTTGATGCATGGCGTGGTTTTAGTAAAGGCGAATGGCAAACTAGCGTTAATACACGTGACTTTATTCAAACTAACTATACGCCATATGAAGGTGATGAATCTTTCTTAGCCGAAGTAACCGAGACAACCACTACGTTGTGGAATGATGTAATGGAAGGCATCAAGCGAGAAAGCAGCACTCACGCACCGGTTGACTTTGATACAGACTTACCTTCAACCGTTACCTCTCATGGTGCTGGCTATATTAACCAAGATCTTGAAACAATTGTCGGCCTGCAAACAGATAAACCGCTGAAACGTGCAATTATCGCCAATGGCGGTATTCGCATGGTGAAAAGTTCATGTGAAGTTTACGGTCGTGAATTAGACCCAATGGTTGAAAAAATCTTTACTGATTACCGTAAAACACATAACAAAGCCTGTTTTGATTTATACACCAAAGAAATTATAGCTTGTCGTCGTTCTGGTATTATCACAGGTTTACCTGATGCGTATGGTCGTGGCCGTATTATTGGTGATTACCGCCGCTTAGCACTATACGGTATTGATTTCCTTAAAGCCGATAAATTAGAGCAATATAACTCAACTCAATCTTTCCTTGAACAAGGCCAAGATTTAGAAAAAACCATGCGTCTACGTGAAGAACTTGCCGATCAAGTTCAAGCACTAGAAGATATTCGCACAATGGGGCTTACATACGGCATTGATATGTCTTTGCCTGCTAAAACAGCTCAAGAAGCCATCCAATTTACCTACTTTGGTTATCTTGCTGCTGTTAAATCACAAAATGGCGCAGCAATGTCGCTTGGCCGTACATCAACATTTATTGATGTCTTTGTTGAGCGTGATATCGCTAACGGTTTAATCACTGAGCAGCAAGCACAAGAAATGATTGACCATTTCATAATGAAACTACGAATGGTGCGTTTCCTACGTACACCAGAGTACGATTCATTATTCTCTGGCGACCCCATTTGGGCAACAGAAGCAATGGCCGGTATGGGTGTTGATGGTCGTACATTAGTCACTAAGACCACATTCCGTTACCTACATACTTTACATACAATGGGCCCTGCTCCTGAGCCAAACATGACTATCCTTTGGTCTGAGCAACTGCCTATCGCCTTTAAGCAATATGCAGCTAAAGTCTCCATTGAAACATCGTCTGTTCAATACGAAAACGATGATCTAATGCGCCCTGATTTCAACAACGATGATTACGCTATCGCATGTTGTGTAAGCCCACAAATTGTAGGTAAACACATGCAGTTCTTTGGTGCGCGTGCCAACCTTGCTAAAGCATTACTGTATACCATCAATGGTGGTGTTGATGAGAAATCACAACAACAAGTAGGCCCTCAGGTTGCTAAAATCACGGATGAAGTGCTTAATTTTGATACGCTAATGCCTCGTTATGATGCCATGCTAGATTGGTTAGCAACTCAATATGTCACCGCACTTAATATTATCCATTACTCACATGATCGCTATAGCTATGAAGCGTCACTGATGGCATTAATGGATCGCGATGTTCGCCGTACTATGGCTTGTGGTATTGCAGGCCTTTCTGTTGTCGCCGATTCGTTAGCTGCTATTAAGTTTGCCAAAGTAACACCGATTCGTGATGAAAATGGCGTCGCTATCGATTTTGATATTGAAGGCGATTACCCTAAATTTGGTAATAACGACGCACGTGTAGATGACATTGCTTGTGATCTCGTTGAACGTTTCATGAAGAAAATTCAAACGATGCATATGTATCGTGAAGCCATTCCAACACAATCAATCCTAACCATTACCTCTAATGTTGTATACGGTAAGAAAACAGGTAATACACCTGATGGTCGTCGTGCTGGTATGCCATTTGGTCCAGGTGCGAACCCAATGCATGGGCGTGATGAAAATGGCGCAGTTGCTTCATTAACCTCAGTATCAAAACTGCCATTTGCTTATGCGAAAGATGGTATTTCTTATACTTTCTCTATCGTACCAAATGCATTAGGTAAAGATGAAAATACACAAAAGCAAAACCTTGCAGCATTAATGGATGGTTACTTCCACCACGAAGCAGCAGGCACAACAGACGGTATTGAAGGTGGCCAACACCTAAACGTGAACGTATTAAACCGCGACACATTATTAGATGCAGTTGAACACCCAGAGAAATACCCTCAGCTAACTATTCGTGTATCAGGTTATGCCGTACGTTTTAATTCTTTAACACGTGAACAACAGCAAGACGTAATTACTCGTACATTTACCAGTAAAATATAACAGCAGCAATAAAGATAGCGATAAACAAAATGGCATGACTACCTAGTTTTGTTTGTTATCTAGCGCCACCTTATACTTAATAAGGTGGCGTTTTTCGTTATACTTCATAGATAATAGCCAATGTACTTATTGCATAAAAAACAACCTATTTAAGATTAAAAACCTGTCTTTTCTCATTAATATTAATGCAAATAACATATTAAGTAGGAATTATTAAAATCACATATACCATATAGGGATACACAACAACATAACTAGAAGATCATGACTACAACTGCCGTTAAAGAATCCTTACCGCCAGAACCTTTCTTTGCCATCAAAATAATTCCATCAATAATCATTGTATTGCTCAGTACTCTCAGCTGGCACTTTATCGATATACCGTCCGAACTAAATATTGCCGCCTTTCATACCGCTATTATTTTTATTGCAACCATTGTCGCTATCGTTGCTAATGTCTTACCAACAGGTGCCGTTGCCGTTATTGCTGTTTCAGCTTATGCCGTCCTTCATGCTGGTGGCGAAACCTCAGCTAAAGCGGCAATTATGGCAGCAACCAGCAACTTTAATAATGTCTTGATTTGGTTAATTGTCATTGCCTTTATGATTGCTCGTGCCTTTGCTAAAACAGGCTTAGGTAAACGCATTGCCCTTATCTTGCTTAGTTGGTTTGGACAATCATCTTTACGCATAGCTTACTGTTTGGGCGTAGCCGATTTTCTTATTGCCCCAGCAACACCAAGTAATACTGCCCGTTCAGCCATTATCTCCCCTATTGCAGACTCACTAGCTAAAGTCATCAACAAAGATGATCACAAGCTGGGTCAATACCTTATTTCTTCAGTGAGCGCCATGAACGACGCATCAGCAGTAGGTTTTCAAACAGGATTTGCGGGGAACCTTGCTTTAGTCGGGATAGCCGCTTCAGTTGCTGGCATTAATATGACCTTTAGCCACTGGGCACTGTATTTATTACTACCAGCTGTAATTTTACTATTAACGATCCCCTTTATTCTGTTTAAATTTATTAACCCAGAAACAAAAAAAACGCCACAAGCTCCTGCTTATGCAAAACAAGCTTTACTGCATTTAGGCCCAGTTAGTATTGCTGAATGGAAATTAATCGCGGTCTTTATTGCATTAATTATTATGTGGGTCGGTGGACAATCCTTACATTTGCACTCAACCACATCAGCATTTATCGGTTTATCTGCCTTATTAATCTTAGGTGTTTTAAATTGGAATGATGTCAAATCAGAAAAAGGCGCATGGGATACGCTAATTTGGTTTGCAGTGTTAATGGGAATGGCGAGTCAGCTAAAAAAACTCGGTTTTACTGCTTGGGTCGGCCATGGTGTTTCTGATTTAATTAGCCAATATATGGGCCATGCTAGCTCCACTGTCATTTTAATTGTCATGATGATTTTCTACCTTGTAACCGCCTACTTCTTTGCATCAGGTACTGCAAAGGTTGTTGCTTTAGGTCCGGTGATTATTGGCTCATTAATGGCTTTAGGTGTTAGTCCTTTAATCTCAATTTTAGCCGTAGCGGGAATTACAAATATAGGTTGTAACCTTACAACCTATAGTCATGCGCGCAATCCATTATTGATGGGTTATCAATATCATAATGATAAACAGTGGATGAAAATTGGCTTGATAATCTCTGGTGGTGGTGCCGTAATATTTATGACTTCAGGCATTATTTGGTGGTCGATCTTAGGTCTAATGTAAGCCATCAGTACCATCATCTCAGCGTACAAAAAACAGCCCATACCATGGTAAATCGGTATGGGCTAACTTTCCTGCCTTTACTATAACTAAATCAATGCAATTGATGCATTCGCTTTAGCTTGTAATGTTCGAAACTCATGTTTAGCTAAATGACTGTCCATTGATGCGCGAAGTAATTTATACAATAAAATAGACCCATCAATTTCTTCTTTACGATTGGTTAAACTTTCAATATTAAGCCCCAATGGTAAATCATATTCAACCACTGCATCTAAAATTTGATTAAGGCTATTGCAGCACATTTTAATCGATTCATGTAATGGATTTGTCGCATTTAAAATACGTAAACTGGTTGCCTCAGGCACACTCACACCTAACCATTCAATAAACTCTAGTGTCTTAGCGCTACCACATGGTGAAAACGTTAATAAAATACGCTGAGGTTTAATGCCATCTTGCTTACATTCAATCGCATAACGAGTCAAAATATCAATTGTTGCCTGAGTGTCATAAATAGCCTGAGAAATAAAGAAATTACACCCTTGTTGATATTTTTCAATTAAACGTGCGTGTTCATTGCCTTTTTTAGCATGACGTTCAGCAATCATAATGCCGCCAGTAAAAAAGTTATTTTGATGCTCGGCCAATGCTTGATATGCCGTAGATAACGGCAACGATACTTCATTTTTCGCTGATGGACTTCCAACCAAGACAATGTCTCGTACTTGATATTCTTGCCACGCTTCATTTAGCCACTCATCAAAAGCCTCGGTTTCTGATTGTACAACACTTTTATAAGTAATCACTGGACGCCCAGTTTTCTTATTAAGTAACGATGAATAATAGCGAGGATCATGAGTCGACTTGAATGGAAATGGACGCGGTTTTTGGGTCCGTGAAACTTCATCTTGAATGTCATACACAATTAAACCATCAATAGCGAGATCTTTAATACGGTTCACTAAACGATCTGCAATACCTTCAACTTCATCTAAAGGCGTATTGGTTTTTGGAGGCGTTGTACCAATAAAATAAACACCGCGTGTAATATCGTTATAACGCACACGTAATTCAGATTCTGCATTTGTTTCTAACGCTTGATTTACCATTAATAATTACTTCCATGTATTGTCATCGGTCTTAAATGTAGCCATAGATCATCAAACCGATGATGACAAATATTCCCTAACAACAGCGTCCTCACAGTGCACTATCGTTAACATCCTTGTATTAAAACTATTATATCTTCCAGAAAGATACTAATTATTTAAATGCATAAATTAGTTTCTTTTTCAAAATACCTTGTTTCCTTTGTACCTAATCGCTCTCTATAAATCAAAATATATCCGTTATATTTTCAATCATATAAAATCACACACAGGTCTGATCTATCCATGATAAGTAGTCTACTGAACCCTTTATTATCGGTAGTTGGATAATTTCAGGCGTTTCATAAAGGTGGTGTTTTACTATTACTGCTTGTACCTGCTCAAACAGATTCATTTTCGTCTTAATAATTATTTGTTGCTCTTGATCGCAGTTAATCTTCTGTTTCCAATGGTAATAACTTTTAATCGGCATAACTTGAATGCATGCCGCGAGGCGCTGTTCAAGTAGAGCATTAATGATTGTTTGACCATTTTCATCATCTGAAAATGTAGTAACAATGACACAATAATTTGTCATTTTTGTTCCTTCTAAAAACTCATGTATTAAATTAATAATCAAATATTAGTGATAAATGTTATCAGAGCGATTCATCGCCATCGTTTTTAGCCAAATTTGTTGATAACAATGAATGGCATCGATATATCTAAATAGAGAAAGAGGCACATATCTCCATAAAAATGCAATTTTGAGCAAAAATAGTTGCTGGATAGCGATCCAGTTATCAAAAATATAATGTATACTAGCGGCAACTCAATACCTAATTCATCGTAAACACTACGATTTAGTGTATTGCGAGTGTTAATACAAAGGTAATGAAATGAATTTAAACCAAGAGCTTCAAAATCTTAACAATCGTATGGACAAGTGCCAGCGTAAACTTGCTGCTGCTATTCAACGTGATGATAAAGTTATCATCAAGCAGTTTAAAGATGAGCTTCTTAGCCTTAACAAAAAAGCGCAAAACGTTAAACACCGTAAGTCAACAGAAGTAAGTGGCAAAAGTAAAGATGTAAAATCTCTTGCTTTTAATCGCGTGTTAACTAAAGCAGAACAAGCAGACATGGGTAAACTGAAAAAATCAGTAAAAGACCTTGTTGTTGTTCACCCAATGACGGCTCTTGGTCGTAGCATGGGTATTAAAGCTGTTACAGGTTACGCACCAAAAGCATTCTAATATCTGTTTACAAGGTAACTTATAAACAAATATTGCCGAAAGGCATAAAAAAGATCGTCATATGACGATCTTTTTTTATGTCAAAAATACAGCCATACCTTAATATTAATGCTAATTAATCCATAAATTGAGGTAGAATATATTCTTTCATCGTTATTTGGACTTCCCAATGGAAAAACTAATGCCGTATATGGCAAAATTCGCATTTGGTCTATCAATGATCATGTTTGTTGTTGGTGGCGTTTTAGCATTAGTAGCACTATACAACCACTTTTGAGTAGACTGTGATTACAACCGTAATCCACCGTCAATCTCAAGTACCCTGCCGGTGAAATAATCATTTTCGATAATAAATCTCACCGAATGGGCGATTTCTGTTGGCTCACCAATACGTGCTAGCGGAACCATCGCCAACATACGCTCAATCATGTCATCATTAATTTGTGCAGCCATTGGCGTATCAATCAAACCCGGTGCAATTGCAGCAACTCGAATGCCATATTGTCCAAGCTCACGCGCCCAACCGACAGCCATCGTCGTTACTGCCGCTTTTGATGCAGCATAGTTTGTTTGACCGATATTTCCTGCACGAGCTGCACTAGAAATATTGATAATCACGCCTTTGGTTTCATTTTCAATCATCCATTTAGCCGCTTCTCTGCCACACAAAAAAGTACCCGTAACGTTAACATTCATTACCGTTTGGAATTGATCTAATGACATTTTACTTATGCCCGTTTGATCTTTATGTACCAATAAACCATCATCCAGGATACCAGCATTATTAATTAGAATATCAATATGCTCAAAATCTTCCATGATATGAGTAAAAGCCTCTTCTACCTGATCTTCACTCGTCACATCCGCTTCATAAATTCGCGCCATGCTATTAAGCATATGACATTGATCTTGTGTTTGTCTTAGCCCTACTGTATTGACATCAATTAAAGCGAGCTGTGCTCCCATCTGTGCAAGCGTCACTGCCATCATTTGCCCAAGCCCTTGACCTGCTCCAGTTATGACAATAACACTATTCTCAATGTCCACGTTAATTCGCTCCTAAACCTAATTTATACATATTTCAAAAAACACTGATTAACATTAACAACTCGAAAAAATGGATAAATCACAAAACTGTTTCATTATTCGAGTAGTCATATTAAATCAGTTAATGGATTTGCTTGTTGCTGCCATAACGGCGTAAATAAACTATCAACTAAACGACTATCAACGGTAGAAATAGTCTTATATAACCACTGTGGCTGAGCATCTTTATCAATGAGTCGCGCTCTTACACCTTCTTTAAACTCTCCCACTAACCCACATCGAACAGACAGAGATAATTCCATCTTAAAGCATTCAGCTAAGCTTGCTTGTTGGTATTGTTGCATTTGCTGAAAACAGATGTGAGCTGATAATGGGCTTCCATTGGCAAGGGTTTGTTTTGCTTTTTCAAGCCAACATCCCAACCCGTCAATAGCATTAATTTGTTGGTAAACAATCTCAAGCGTTGGTGCCACACACGCCGCTTGAATTTGTGGAAAATAAGGGATCATTTGACTTGATGGCCGCTGACGTTCTGAATCTGTCGCAATCTCAGTTAGCATTTCTGTTATTACCACTGAAATTTGATTTTCTGCTACATTTTGCCACGGATAATGCTTCAACAGTTTAATCAAACGCTCGCGATCTTTATCAACAATAAGGTGATCTGCCATTGCTAAATCAAGCGCATCACTTGCATTAACATCAGCCCCTGTTAGACCTAAAAATAGGCCTATTCCAGCAGGAAGCTGATTTAAAAACCACGTTGCACCCACATCAGGATATAAACCAATATTTATTTCAGGCATTGCTAACGACGCTGACGGTGTGACAACGCGATGGCTAGCACCAATAAAGAGCCCTAACCCTCCCCCCATCACTAACCCATTACCCCAAGCAATAATCGGTTTAGGGTAACTATGGATCAGATAATCACAGCTATATTCAACTGTAAAATAATCAACCAAAAACGGCTTAGCTAAATAGCTATTTTCATTGTTAGCGCGATGAATATAATCATCAACTGTTGGCATCGCCACTTGCTCTACAGCAGCCAAAGCGGGATCGTTTTCAATAGCATAATAAAGCGCTCGAATATCAGCACCAGAACAAAATGCTTTTTCACCAACAGCTTGAATCAACACACTCACAATATTTTCATCATGTTGCCAATGCAATAATTGCTGTTGAATCGTTCTAAGCATTGTCAGTGTTAATGCATTTAATGATGACGCATTATTCAGTTCTAGCACACCAATTGCATGACCACTACCGCATCGAATTTCAAATATATTTACCATTCCAGTCATCCTTAAACCTCTTTAATAATCCATTCAATTAGCAATAATATGCTATTTATAGCCTCTAGCAGGGTGATAGTTAAGAAATAGTGTTGAAAACAGAGTTTTCAATTTTATCGCGGCATAAAAAAACACCAAATACTTTAAGCGTAAGTACATGATTAGCCATCATAATCTCTGGATTTCCTAGCTTCAGACTCACATTCTGCAACGGTATCCCATAATAATTTTTCTCGTATACGCTGTCGTTCTAAATTGGCGTTAATACCGTCAATAACATTTTGATCCATCGGACCTAAATAATGATCTGTTGTATCAGTGACAATAACGCGAAGTTCTTCCATTGTAGGTAAACGGTTATTCGATTCTTCAAAGTCATCAAAAATGTCATTAACTTTCCCTGACACCTCTTGTTTGATTCTTTTAAATTCAGAACTATCCATATATACCTCCAGAAAAACCACACTAATAATAGTAATAAACGATCGATTAAAAGCAATTGCTGGATCGCATTTATTATATTAATCTATCAAAAACAAACAATAAACATACACTTTTAATCATATCACTTAACAAAATAAATATAGAATATTACTCTACACTATATGTATTTATAGCTAATTTCTTAATCAGTATAGTTGTCCTATACGACATAAAAATGAAATTTACACGACATAAAAGTAAGGATATGACACTCTTTTGAAGACTCTCAATCACACTATTCAGTCTTATCTCTCTTTTCCATTATCATTGTGCTTTTTTTATACAGCAACGGTTAATGCAGATTCTCTTGATCATAAATCCTTAGAGAATCCTCAAACAGAAACCAGAACATTACCACAGACAACAACTACGCAGTCTAACGACAGCAACGACAGCAACGACAGCAACGACAGCAATACAATGAAACAATGGATTGACAACTCTCAGCAATCAATGACTGATTCTGTACACAATGTTGGGGAATATATAGATCAAAGCTTAACGAAAGATGAAGATGAAGCAGAACTAACCAACCGTAGTTATCTCCGTATTCGCCAGCGATCAATATATTCGTATCGAGGTAAATTAGAAAATGATTTTAAAGTTTACTTTAAGCTCGATTTACCACATGTAAAGCGAGATTGGAAATTGATTCTAGATTCAGAACCTAGCGATTATGACAGTCTAGAAAGTAAGCAACGTGGTATAGCCTCTGGAAGTAAAACTCAGAATGGGGATACTGTCGGTGGTTTTAGACTTCAAGATGCACAATTTGGTAACTGGAGCTCTGATTTTGATATTGGTATTAAGCTCAAATTTCCCATCGATCCTTTTGTCAAAACGCGCCTTACACGTGTTGATAATATCAGTGACAACTGGACAACCCAATTAGAACAAGAATTATTCTATTATGATTCAAAAGGTTTTGGTTCTCTCACTCAATTAAGCGGATTTTATGCCCTAACCCCAGATCACAAAAAAATTTTTAGAACCACAACCAGCGCACAATATTTACAAGAAGATGATAAGTGGGAATTAGTACAACAATTTAATGTTTATCAGCGAGCAACAGAAAGGGATTTATTTGAGTATTCTATGGGAATAAGTGCAGATACCGATGAAATGAAAGAAATCACTAACTATTGGGTATCGGCTGAATGGAAACGACGTGTGTATAAGCACTGGCTTTATCTCGCGGCACGTCCACAACTTGAATTTCCACGAGATTATAATTACCACGCAAATCTAGGCATTATGATTGAAATTGAAATGTTCTTTTCTAAAAACCGTAAAATTGATGAATTAAAGCGTTATATTCCTAAGCCAGTAAAATTACGCAAAGAAACATAACTTTTACAACTAAAAACACCTTTACGTTATGAGGAACACTGCCCTTCAAACCTAAAGGTGTTAGTTTCAATTACTTCTTATTCTGCTGTGAAATCGGCATTGTGTCGTTAATCACTACTGGGCCTAGTCCATTAACACAGCGTTGATAACCTTGCTTCCAACCTTCAACATATTTCATTTTCTCAACCCCTTTCATATCATCAAGGATCATTTTAGAGGGTTGCCATTGATTATTCATTGCATCTTTACAACCATCGTTATAACCGTGTTGAATAAATTGCTGGTTAAGTGTGAGAGGCTTGGCTGCTTGCGTTGCGGTTTCTTTTGCTGCCGCTGTTGCAGAAGATGTGGATGTTAACACTGACGAACTACATCCAGATAAAAGTGCAAACAGACCAACTATCGCCCATGAATAACGCATATTTTTACCTTACAAATCAAAATTAGCTATTTGGGCTCATCATACCCCAATATCCCTTAATGGAATATTAATCTTGCTATATTCTGCTTAATAGTTTTGTTAATACGACTTACTGACTATTTTTTATTCGTAATATATTACTGTATTTAATATTCAACCATTAACTAATGATGCTGTAATCTAACCGCTATATTGTTATTAATTATCATCGCAATAAACAATATAATAAATGTCACTAAGGCTACAGGTGCACCATATTGTAGAGACAAAGTGCACAAATTATATACATTTGATGAGATTAATGTTCCTGAAGAAAAGCTTGATAAAACAATCACATTAATGGCACTTAACCCTGCAAACAGGCTCACCATAACAAGAGTTTGATATGACTGTCTTTTTATTGTAAACAGCTGATTAGTCCGTGTTGCTTCAAAAAGAAATTTCTGCCCTAAAGAGTATGACACTAACAACAATAACGTACTGTAAAACAAAGAAAACCCAAAAATCGAAATAGGATAGAGTACTTTACTTGAACCCAATAAATACACAAATTTTGCCGCTTCTAAAGCACTATAAAAAACAATAGCGGCTAATGAGTAAAATACTATTTGGCGTACAAGTCGATGTATGTTCATTCTAATAACCTAACAAAACCTAAATATAATACAGACAGTTAAATGCTTTAAATTTAACTCCTTTTATAACGCCAATAAAAAAGCGCTGAATCATCAGCGCTTTCTTCAAACGTTATCGTGTATTATTTTATCACACCACATACCATACGTGCACCACCACCACCAAGCGGCAGAGGGTGATCTGAATGATTATCACCTCCAGTGTGAATCATTAATGAGCGCCCTTTCAAATCTGATAATTTTAATCGCGGTGCTAGTACAGGCTGAACAGCATCACCTTTATTATTAACATAAAGAGGTGGTAGATCTCCTAAATGATTGTCATCCGTCCACGAGAAGCCATGCTTGCCCGTTTTCATAGGATCATAATGTCCACCTGCAGCCCCACCTAAAATAGTCTTACCCATTTTTTCAGTCGTACCACATGATGGATTTGTATGAACATGAAAACCATGTAACCCTGCTGGTAAGCCTTCCAAGTGTGGTGTAAAGACTACACCATATTTTGTTTGTTCAGCTGATATCGTCCCAGCCACCATACCAGAGTTAAGATCTGTCATCTTAATTGAAAGATCTGCTGCACTTGCACTTGCACTCGCTAAAATCAAAGCGGAGAGTAGTAATTTTTTCATTGTTATAATCCTTATAGAAACTCATTTAAAACATATTAGTGCATAACTGAACAATACGTTATTGGTGGCATATTTTTGCCAGACAAAAATATCCACATCCAGTAAAAATGTATAATAGTTAATACTTATGAGCTTAATAGAAATTATCAATGAAATATTTTAGAAGAAAATATCACCATCAAAGACGGTAACGAACAGAATATTTTTACCCATACAAACATAATAAATAGGTAGATGTGCTAAAAAAGATAATTATTTTGCGATAATTAAATAAATTATTAATTTTATTTAATTATGTGGAAATAAAAAATTTGGGAATAAAAAGCAGGAGTCATAGGTACATGCGGGCATTCAAATTTTAATAATTAACAAAATAATAAGGTATCATGAATCTGAAGTAAAAAGCCTCGAAATAGTTTTGAGGCTTTTATCATCATTAGAGATAATATTAGTATATTGTAAGTAATAATAAATTATTATACTGATGATTTATTTTAAATGTTTTAAGTAAGTGAAAAACTCGACATCTTTTTCATAATCATTTTTTTCATATAGATTTTGAGCTTTAAGGTTATCAACAGCCGTGCTTAGCATAATAAACGATGCGTCAGTTTCTTTAGCAAGTTCATCTGCTTGATTAAGGAGTAACTGAGCCACACCATGAGAACGTGCAGATTCGGCAACAAACAAATCATACAATAACCAGGTACGATTCATTTCTAATGAACAAAATAATGGATATAACTGAGTGAAGCCAACATAGTTATCATCTTTATCTACAATATAATAAATCACTGATTCATTATTCGATAAACGCTCTTCTAAATATTTTTGTGGATTCTTCTCTGAATAATCAACATGGTAAAATGTTAAATATTCTTTATATAATGGTACTACTTTATTAAGATCGTTTAATGTTGCTTTTTTTACTGTAAACATAATACACCTCATTATTTTTGTTTATTAAATGCCTTATAAATTTCACATTCAATAAAATTATACACAATATAAGATTTATAATATGAGTTACAAATATAAATTCATCTCATATGAATATATCCACGGTATAATATACTTCTGAGTTGATATTTATCGCTCACAGCTCAATCATACCTAAGATTATAATAGATATTCTATTGCTTTGTTTTATATTCACCATAAAAAAAGGTGTCAAAAATGACACCTTTAATTAAATTTTATTTAGCGACTTTTAATGATAAATGTATCTACGCTATCATCCTTATCGCCTTTAGATCGAACAACACCTGTAATATATTCATTATTCTTACCGTTAATATAGGCAAACAGCGAACCATACGTTCCTTCGCCCTTTTCTATTACAATCGCTGTTATTTGACCATTGTTAGGATCAACATCCAAATTGACACACTCATAAGCATTAAGTTTAACTCTCGATGATATCTGGCATGTTTTAGCGTTTACATTTATAACAATAAAATAATTACTTGGCTTCAGACTATCCTTTGCTCGATACCAAGCATATTTCCCAGCATATTCTGAAAGATTATTATTGTTCTTATTAAAGCGCTGTTTCACACCAAGTATATAGCGAGTTGCAATATCAGCACCTAAGCAATTAACTTCACACTCACGTGCATATTGAATTTTACTGATAAAACTTGACAATATACCATTTGAATACGAAGTAAGCGTTACATCTACAACACTATCTGGCATAAATTGAGTATTGTTATTTTTATAACCATCAACTCGAAGGGTATTGTTAATAACATTTACTGTAATTGGATCATTTGCACTTGTATATAGATTAATATCATTGTTACTGGTCGATTCACCATTCATAAAATCAAGTTTAAAATTAGCTAATTCAGCTTGATCGGTGCTAGCATTATAATCAATATTTGAATCAACTATATCAATAGCCTCTTCAGTAACAGTATTATTATCAGTATTGTAAGTATTCTTCAATTGCTTAATGATGACGCCATTAGTTATATTAAACCACGTTGTTGTAACTGCCTTTAATGATTTATTTTCTTCAACCGTTTTAAATTTACCTGAATTATAACTAACCCCACCAGCCTCAATTTTTTCCAAACCAAGATATGTTGTTGTTACTTTAGTTGGTATGACCACGATTTGATGTAAAGCATTATCAAAAACTTTTGTATTAAATTGTGAACGAGTTTGCTCGTTTTTCTCTAAATTAAAATCGAACTGAACATTTCTATCCATGTAATGAAATGTTTTATACTTATTATTATTGTATAAAATACTTTCATCAACCTTCGTTATTACTTTATTTGGCACATCAACAATATAATATTCAGTATGCACATTACCATTAGCATCTTTATATTTTAATTTATGAGAGATTTTATCTTCATACTCAAGATGCTGGTTAAATACATTAACAGTCGATTCATCAAGTTGATGATCTGCCGTTGTTGCAACATATTTTATACTCGCGCTACCATTTTGATACATATCAACATGAAAGAATGTTATCGCGGTATCTTTAGGATCGACAGCAACTTCCGGTTCAAGTTTTACAACAGGTTTGACTACTATTATCGGTTTATCTATTGCGGGTTTGATTATAGTTTTTACTTCAGTTGGTTTAACCACCATCGGCTTCGTCATTTCTGGCAACGTCGATTGCTCAGTCTCTGAATCCCCCCCACCACCACAACCTACCAAAGATAAAGCGCCTAGTAAGACAACAACATTACGCATAAAAATACTCAAAATGGATTACAAAAAAAGATTTAAATCCTTTTATCACCATTTAAATACATTACAAACATATAAATACATGTAGCATTATCAATAAGTATAGAATCAAAATAAATAGAGCTAAAATCAATATAAAAAACAAAAAAATCCATATTTTACAGTTATTTATAAATTACCTTAAGGGCAAGAATATCTATATATTTATAAATATAGCCTTGCTAAGGATCGCTTCGAATAAATACGATATTGATCGTATGTCTATTTTTAACATCGACTAAACTGATATTTAGTTAGATTAATTACTCTAATTATTAATAGCAGTAATAATTATCGACTAAAGTCATTTTAAAAAACGTGTTTAAATGCTCAACATTAAAGATGTGATTAGTAACAACAGAGCAAGAAGAATGGCAATTAAGCACTAATGGCAGGCATAGAACCTGCCAATTAGTATCATAAACTATGTGCGGTATAAAACCTTGATAATATGGTAACCAAATTTTGTTTTAATCGGGCCGATAGGCTCTAGCACTTTGCCACTAAATACGGCTTTATCAAATGCTGGTACCATCGCACCTTTTTTAAACTCACCTAAATCGCCACCTCTTTTACCTGATGGACAAGTAGAATATTTTTTAGCAAGCGTTTGAAATTTTGCACCTTTTTTAAGTTGCTCTAAAACATCATCGGCTTGTTCTTTATGTTTTACCAGAATATGAAGTGCTGCTGCTGTTGAAGCCATGCTAATAAACCTATTGTCACTATACTAATAAAGGGCTTGCTTAATTACGGTGATTATCGCATTAGTTGATATAAAATGCTAATACCTCACGTTATGTTATAACATTGAAAAGGTGAAAAAATTTAAAGGCTTACAAATTAAAGAATCCATTTATAATAGTACTATTCATTTTCCATTCATGGCTACTTGGTTACAGTTATAAATATGAAAAAACATTACAAATATTTATATCTAATTGGATTTATCAGTCTCATAAGTTGTCAGGTGTTTGCCTCCCCTAGTGCTGATATAGATGAACATCACGATAATGTTATGGATGCAGTAGCCCAAGGACTCATTCAGCCTTTTTCTGCACTGCAACATAAAGTACAGCAGCAGTTATTAGCTCGTATTATTCGCGTTGAATTAGACAAAGATGATGATGAATGGATCTACGAATTAAAGCTTATTGATGGTAATAACAATATAATAAAAGTCGAGTATGAAGCCCGTACTCTTAAAATGATAGAAATAAAAGGTCGCCATCTTGAAAGCGTCCTTAAGGTTCCAAAATGAAAATTCTAGTTGTTGAAGATGATGTAACATTAGGCGAACAAGTTGTCGCAGGTTTAGAACAAAACGGTTGGGTTGCTGAGCACTCCATAGATGGTATTGATGCACTTTACCGTGCAACATCAGAGCCATGGGATGCGATTGTGCTTGATTTAGGTTTACCCAAACTAGATGGCATTACCGTTTTAAAAGGCATTCGTGAAGAAAACGTTAACTGCCCTGTCGTGATCCTAAGTGCACGAAATGAGCTAACACAACGTGTTGATGGCTTAAATGCAGGTGCAGATGACTATCTCACCAAACCCTTTCAAATGGTCGAGTTAGTGGCACGCGTACGCGCCCAATTACGCCGTGCAACAGGTAATGTATCACCCGTGATTCAGGCTGGTGATTTAAGCTTAGATACCCGCACCTCAAAAGTAACCTGGCAAGACAATATCATTGATTTAACCGCACTTGAATTTAAAGTGCTGTCATACCTAATGCATAACACTGATAAAGTGATCTCGCGTACTGAACTAGTTGAACATATTTATAAGCAAGATTTCGACCGTGATTCAAACACCATTGAAGTGTTTATTGGCCGTATTCGCCGCAAAATTGGTAATGATGTAATCAAGACAGTACGTGGTCTTGGATATCGTATCAATGCTAATTAACCTACCTAAAAATCGTCAACCCAGTATTCGTAACCGACTGCTGATTGCTGCAGCAGTCTGGTTATTGGCGATTACATTAGCAGCGGGCTACCTTGTTCCTACTTTTATAAAAACCTACTTAATTGAACAAGAGAAATCACAGCTCTATCTTTACATGGATCAAATTACAGCCCAAGTCGATATTGATAAACACGGTCAATTGTTTGTTGATGGTCGTCTATCTAACCCTCGCTTTAATTTTCCATACAGCGGTTTATATTGGTCATTAAAGCTTAATCACCAAGTATTACGTTCGCGTTCATTGTGGGATACCACGATAAGAGGCAATGCCAAAAAAGGCTTTGAAGGGCCTAACAATCAGTCTTTAATTGTTGTAAAACGTAAATTTAGCTTACCCGACAGTGATTACCCGATTGAATTATCCGTTGCGGTGAATCAAGATAAACTCATTAAAACATTACAACAATTGACTCATGGTTTATGGGTTATTCTCATCATCATGGCCATTGGTATTTTAGTCCTCACAACGTTACAAGTAAGTTGGTCCTTATGGCCATTGCGTAAACTTCGTAAAAACCTTATCGAAGTTCGAGAGGGTCATTCAACTGAGCTTACAGGGCTTTATCCTGTTGAAATTCAGCCTGTGATTGATGATCTAAATGCACTGTTGTTTCACTATCAAGAGCTACTGCTACGAGCAAGAAACCATTCGGGTAATTTATCTCATGCGCTAAAAACTCCAATTGCTATCTTGAATAATGAGGTATCGCTATTAGATCCAACTACACAGGCCAAACTTGCCCCAGCCCTGCAACAATTACAACAACATATTGATTACCACTTAGGCCGCGCGCGTATGGCTGGTACGATGAATATTCTCGCAACAAAAACAGCATTATCACACCGTATTGATGCCATTTCATTAGCGATGGATAAAGTCTATGCGCATCGGGGAGTTGTGCTAGTTAATGAGCTAGATAGTGATGTAGTGATTGCGGTTGAAAAAAGTGACCTAGATGAAATGATCGGTAATATCATCGAGAATAGTTATAAGTGGGCAACGAGTTTAATTCGCGTTTATCAAGAACCTATTGTAGATGGGAATATCGTGTTAGTGATTGAAGATGATGGACCGGGTATTGCTCGTGAAAAATGCAAACAAGTATTAAAACGTGGTGTTAGATTAGATGAAAACACTCCGGGTACAGGACTTGGACTCAATATCGTTAACGAGTTAGTACACAGTTACCGTGGTGATTTAGTGTTAACCAATAGTACTCTTGGTGGTTTAAAAGCCATGCTTTATTTGCCCATTCCTCGAAAGTAAACCTTCGCTATCAATAATCATCTATAACATAACAAGCCCTACAACAAATCATGCTTGTAGGGCTTAATTGACTTTCTTTACCATCTCTTTTTCCTAGAACCTACAACGCTCGCATTAAAATTTCAAAATCTTCTTGTGCTGATTCAATCAAACATTGAAGCTCTTTTGCATCTTGATTAGTGAGATCCAATTGCCAACAAACCTGCTCTGCTTCTCGACACACTAGCAATGTTTTCATACCTGCTTTGTTGAACCACAATTGCGAAAAATCCGCTTCACAAAGGGCATCATTTTCCGTCATTATCACTTCTAGCTTCCCTGTTGGAATAACACGTACAGAAGCATTACCTTGCTGATTGCCGCACAAGGTAAAGTTTCGTTGCTCAATTAACATCATCATTTTCTCCTTGTCTCTTATTAAAATGAGTGCAGTACACCCAGCCACATAACATATCTAAGTGTAGATTCATAAGTCGATACTGGGGATATTTTACTTCTATTAATAGTTCTATCATTTCATATACTTGATTCTTCATACTATCAAGTTCATCAGAAAGATAACTTTTGTTATAGATCATTCAAATAACGCAGTGATATATTAAAAAAACATAACAAAGGAAGATAAAAATTAAATGATAGATTTCCGCTCAGATACAGTAACTCGCCCATCAGATAAAATGCGCCAAGTCATGGCCTCTGCCCTTGTTGGTGATGATGTTTATGGTGACGACACAACCGTTAACGATCTTGAGTTATGGGCCGCAGAACGTCATGGTTTTGAAGCTGCTATTTATTGCACCTCAGGCACCCAAGCCAACTTACTTGCATTGATGGCACATTGTGACCGTGGCGATGAATACCTTTGTGGCCAACAAGCACATAACTATAAATTTGAAGGTGGCGGCGCAGCAGTATTAGGTTCAATTCAGCCTCAACCACTAGAAAATGATGTTGATGGTAGCATTCCATTCTCAAAACTAACGGCTGCTATAAAGCCATTAGACCCACACTTTGCACGTACTAAACTGCTTAGTCTTGAAAACACCATCAATGGTAAAGTGTTGCCATTAGAATACATTCAGCAAGCGCGTGAGTTTGTTAATCAACACGGCTTACAAATGCACCTTGATGGCGCGCGCGTTTATAATGCTGCTGTTGCCATGAATGTGGATATTACAGAAATCGTCAAATACTTTGATTCTTTTACGATTTGTCTATCTAAAGGCTTAGGTGCGCCTGTTGGCTCTTTATTACTGGGTGACAAAGCCTTGATTGCCAAAGCTCGCCGCTGGCGTAAAGTGCTGGGTGGTGGCATGCGCCAAGCGGGTATTATTGCCGCAGCGGGTAAATTAGCATTAACTGAAAATGTTGAGCGTTTAGCTGACGATCACCATAATGCGCGTTACTTAGCTGAGCAGTTAAATACTGTTAATGGATTTAGTGTTAACTTAGAACACATTCAAACTAATATGGCGTTTGCAAAGGTCGAGCAACACATTGATCAACCCCAACTGATCGAAACGTTAAAACAACAAAACATTTTAATCAGTGGCGGAAATCCAATGCGTTTTGTTACTCACCTAGATATCACAACAACCGATATTGACACTTTTATTGCAGCACTAAAAAGCGCTTTGTAATAAACGATTAATTCGCTGACGAAAACGAATAGCCCATATCTCGCAGCTATGAATATGGGCTTTATTTTAATTTTAGAAATACATCACAACCCACTAAAGAAACGTTAAAATTCCCCCTCGCTTTTACGATCCTAAACTACGCTTATATGTAGTATCAATATTAAATAAAACGCCACACCACTACATATATACTGATGCTTCAATCGCTAAACAAGGATGAATATATGGATGATTTACAATTATGGGTTGTCACCATAAAAACATGGTACAGCGAAAATAATCCACATAATCTTGAACTTCTTATCGCAATCATTAGCGCTACCCCTGCGAGTTTATTTACCGCACCAGAGATGCCTCAAGATAATCATAAATATGAAGAAGCATTGGCTTATTGGCTTGATGGGTGCAAAAAAATCAGTCAATTTCATCGTCAACAACAGCCCGATCTTGCTTTTACCTATCTCCAATTACCTTATGCCAAGTTACAAGCGCTTATCTGTGACCCGCAGCAAAGTGCTACCACAAAACGTTGGGGCTTAAAAAAGCTTGATAGCATCATTGTGACCTTATTAAAGTTTTGCCAATGCCAGCAACCACTGCACTGGCAACAACAAAGTCGTGATTTGATCGATTTACATGTTATTTTTATGGCGGCACAACAACACCTAAATCTTAAATATTAAAGCCATTATTGTTGCGATGACTGGGGCTTACTCCATACAGATTTAAAATCAAACCAACCAAGTAAGTTCGACTCCATTCCTTGTAGTTGTACGTTATCATCAACACCAAGCCAATTATGGAAAAGTGGTATAATTTGCCCTGTCTGCGATAATGTTTCGCCAATAATATCACTAGGGAACTTAGCGGCTGACGTTGAACGCCATTCACTGATCACCTGCTGTAATTGCTTAAATTCAACGCTCGGCATCACACGCTTAATATGATTAAAATTATGTAACCATGCCAAAATAGCATCACTACGATTACTTCCCAGACTCATGCCATTAAGCCAAATATCAATTTTTTCAGCGTGTTTTCCTAGTACGATATCTTCATAGCTTAATTCCATTATATTGAGCCGAATACCATCTTTCATCAGGATTTTTTCAATCAAAGAAGCAACATACGGATAGATGGGATGCTCATGTTGATAAGCCAATGTCACCACTCTTTTATGCGGTATAACAACAGCTTCAGGTAATTGTTGCGTATGAATCCAACCAGGTAATAACCCATAAGCATTAAACAGCTTAAAATCCCCTACCTGTGTTAAATCCATCTCACGCATCACATTTAAACTATATAACCGCGATTGAAAATAACGTAACCACTGAGGATCTTGCGCTAAACCAGAAATACGGTTCAACAATAAGAAGGTACAGCCTTGATCCATAGATAAACGTGATGAAATATGAACATGTTGCTCAAGTTTATCCCCCAATGTCGGTTGTAAATAACACGCCGCAAAATGATTTAATATCCACACTTCAACCACATCACTTAACGCTCTAAAACCAAAGTAATGCTCAAACGCTTCCAACTTAAATCGTTGTTTATCATTAACCGCGACTTTATAAGGACCTGTACCAATAGGAAACTTTTCATAATTAGGCAACGATGCATAATTAGCCGGCTGAATCATTGCGCAGGTATTGGCTAATAAATCAGGAAAACGGAAATCATCTTGAGTCAGGTAAAAATCAATAATATTAATAAATGGTGACGACACTTTGTCGATATGTGCAAATAAAGCCAGTTGCTTCACTTCTGAAAAAGTAGCAAAAATATCGTTACTATCAAGTAATCGACCATCATGAAACCGAATGGCTGGCCGTAAATAAAAGCGCCAATGGCGGGGTGTTATTGCTTCCCATGAATGAGCAATATCGCCAATAACGGTTTCTTGTTCCCCTTTTTCCTCATTTAGCTGCGTTAGACCACTGAAAATTTGCCTTACAAGATGTTGTTCCGAACGACGTAACGGCTTTAAAGGTGTGATATTTTCAAAGCTACGATAATAAGGTAAACGAACAATTTGCTTACCTTGATGATGTGAAATACCTAACTGTTCTTGAATCAATTGTACCAATTTTTCAGCGTTATGATCTAAGGCAACTAATGCAGGTTCAAGCTTTCCTTCCGCAACCAATTTACGGGCATGATTAAGCTGTAACTCACTGTCTGTATTATTAAAAATGAGCCGTGACTGCTTACCTCGCCCCACGGCAGGTTGCCAGTCAATCCAGCCTTTTGCAACCATCTTATTGATCACCATTCGCACGTTACGACGCGTGCAAAATAAGACTTCAGAGATATCTTGTAAATTAGTCTCGGTGCTATCACCGCTGAAGTGATTATAAAGACGTTGAAATTGCAATTTAAGACGTTGACCACTCATAAAAAGGGGAACCTTATTTATTAATTTATGCTCTTTTAACTTCTCTACTTTAACTTAAAATAGAACATGTCAAAACAAAAACGTGTCATCACAGAGTAAAATTACGCATGTTAACTCTGTGGCGTTTAATGTACTGACAAGGTTAATGAACATTGTCTGCAATGTGTTCCCCCAAACCATTGTGACTCCTGAGTGATCATTAATAACACTGGTTGATGTTATAGCTTTATAGTATCAGCCAGTCTTTCCTCTTTTCTTGCATCAAACTTTGTATTCCAACACAAACATGGCGACAGAAGTTGCTAATTAAATCAAATATAGGTAAAAACATACTTATCTATTACTTAATACTCATTCTCATCATGTCTGAATCTATTTCTCAACCTTACGATTTTTCCTCTTTAGTTCACAGTCGCCGTTCGGTACGTAAATATGATTTAACGGCCGAGTTTGATTATCAAGCAGTTGCTCGTGCTTTAGAATTAGCCGCCCTTTCACCTAACAGTTCCAACATGCAGCTGTGGCAGTTCCACCGCGTGATTAATGATGATAAACGCCAACAATTAGCCACGCTTTGTATGGGTCAAAATGCAGCTAAAACCGCTAATGAATTAGTCGCGTTTGTGATCACACCAGATAAATGGCAACAGCGCACACGTATCAATGCTGCCCACATTCGAGAAATGTTTAAAGGCCGTGATGATAAAGCCTCTAAACGCGCTCTTAAATATTACGAAAAGCTGATCCCGTTTGTGTATCGCAACGACCGATTTGGTCTTTTGGGCTTAGGTCGTCGCTTGATCTGCGCATTTTTAGGTAGAAACAAGCCGATGATGCGCGAAGTGAGTAAAGCAGATTTACGGGTTTGTTTGCACAAAAGCAGTTCACTGGCAGCAATGACATTTATGATGGCAATGCGTGCCGAAGGCTATGATACGTGTCCAATGGAAGGATTTGACTCTAAACGTGCGAAAGCTTTACTTGGCCTTAAAAGCAGCGATGAAATTACCATGATTGTTAGCTGTGGCAAACGTACAGATGAAGGTATTTATGGCGAGCGTCAACGGGTTGATAATCAAGAGATCATCATTACGCATGCTTGATAGTTTGACTCACCGAATACACAAGCAATAAAATATAAAGGCGCACGGCATTAATATTCTGTTATATGCGCTATCCCTTAGTTAGTAAGAGTAATTCAAATGTCTAATGTCGTTCAGCTTTCTATGTTCAGTCAGAATAAAAAGACGAACACTCCCCCACCAGCCAAATCATCAAGTCCTAAAGCATTAAGGGAACAGG
The DNA here is from genome assembly GCF_036040035.1 of Photobacterium sp. S4TG1. NCBI lineage: Bacteria > Pseudomonadati > Pseudomonadota > Gammaproteobacteria > Vibrionales > Vibrionaceae > Photobacterium > Photobacterium sp. S4TG1. Next base: position 152,728 of record NZ_JAYXUH010000005.1, on the reverse strand, counting down.
CGGTATTACAACAGCAGAATCGTTGTTATTTTTGTGGCACACGTAAAGAAACCAAAGATCTTAACTGGCTTAATCAGGTTGGTTTTAAACAAAAAGCACATGTTGTTTGTGGTAGCTGTAGTTCTGATGCTAAATCGCGTCCAATGGATGAACTTCGAATAATTCTGGCACTAAAAGCAATGGATTTTAGAACCATTAAGATTCAGCAATATATTGAGTTAAGAGAAAAAGGCATTCATATAGATGGTGTTCGTGATTACAAGTTCTACTTTGAAACTATTGAGTGATTGTAGCTTCATCTATTATGGTTCTGACTTAAATTCTATCGGATTACCATCAGGATCATATGCTAATACAATCTTTCCCCAATCAAAAGTGTAATACTCGGCTTTAATTCCATGTAATTCAAATAAAGCCAAAACTTGAGTGACATCCGCTACATCAAACCTAATTATTATTGGATTTTTATCGACACCTTTAGGCAATGGTGAATATTGACCTCCAGTTTCTATAAGTAGATAGGAATTTCCAAATGCCAATTCAGACATAGCAAAATCCCCCTCTGTTTTATCAAAAATAATCTTTAAGCCCAAAATTTCAGAATAAAACGTAAGACATTCTTGGTATCTTTCCGTCTTCAAGATAATCCCTGTCTTAAATGGCTCTAATTGCATGATCACTATTCCTTTATGAGTAATAGAGCCATAACGCTGCGCAGAGTAGTGGCAACTGTAGCTAACTAAATTTACCTCTTTCATAATAGAAGGCAGTTTTTTAAGCTTGAGTTCTAACGTAATTGGAAGTGTTGATATTTAATTTATGCATATTCCAATCAGCTACACCGTTATAACAAATACAGTCAATTTCTTCAATTTTTCAATATCCTGTGGTTCTTCATATACATCAGAAAAAAGTTCAAATGCAACCTCATCATTCGCTTCAAGCCATGAGAAACTTTGTTTTGATCCGAAATACCAAAGTCCGCGTAATATAAAATACGACGGTAAAAGATCAGATTGAAGCCAAGCTTTTCTATAATTTCCCTCAAGCCCTCCTTTACTAGCTTGCTTTAATATTTTCTGCCTTAACTCGATAAAATTCTTCTTATCTAAATGACTTAACGGAGATGGACCTTTTTGATATTCTTTCTCAACTTCGCGTACTAATCTTTGACCAAGACCTCGTTTATCGATAACACAGCACGCTTTACGCAGTTTTATAAATTCAACAACCTCGTTCATCAACTCTGTCGGATATACCCAAGCATCAATAAATACGCCATGATGGTACCTCGTATCTTCAAACATTTCCGACCCATCAACAAAGCACGCAAGATCCACATCACTCTCTTCGAATGCATCTCCTCTAGCTCTTGAGCCATAGAGAATTACAGTATGGGGGTTGTACTTTTCAACCATTTCATTTATTGCAAGCTTTGTTTCTGTATCCATAAAAATAAAACCTTAAAATTTAATATGTTACACCAAAACAACCAAGCTTGACCTTTGAATAAGCCATAAAATAACCAAAACCCTGCTTCCAATGTTCAACTCTTGTAGCTACATGTTGAAATATTTCATCATCATTATAAGGCGCAGATTTTGGTAGGTATTAACTTATCAATGGACAAGACATGATCTCCTTATAGATATCAATATTCTCAATCATTACAAGTTCTAATAGTAACCGTTCTGTTTCTATCATCCGTATGTCCTCCTAATTTGTATAAGGCCACGATAACGCGTACTGAACGCTATAATTACCAAGCCAATTACACTTTAAAGCACAAACGTAAAGTATATTAATACCATATTGATAGTTATGTTATGCGCACTTACTTAAATAAACCCTTACAAACCCAAATTCTTCGTCTTTTTCTTCCCTATCAATTAACCAACCATTTTTAAGATAAAATTGAATAGCTTGATCATTACCTTTGAAAGTTTCAAGGAAATAAATTTGATGCCCCAATAATGCCATTTCACTTTCAACATTTTTGAGAAGATAAGAGCCAAGGCCTGAACGTTGAATTTGAGGGGAAACCATTAAAATATGCACGAAGTCATTTTCAAACGCACAATAACCTTGAATTTCATTATTCAATGAAAGCACAACACAGTTTGACAGTTGCTTTTCAACTTCCTTATCTGACTCACCACTATTAATAAACCAATCAACGCCTTCATCACCTAAAAAAGAACGATAACAAGTATTAATCGTGTCTCTAGCTAATTCTTGGATTGGTGCTAAATCAGACACCTGAGATTTTCTAATATTTCCCATATCACCTTTCCTTTTCTAGCGTATAACGCGTTTATTAACATGTAGACACGTCTTAAAAGTTAACATTTAACACTCTGAATATAAAGATAATACACAATAATAAATGTAATAAATCGTGTTGGAATATTTGTAATATCAAAAATGCTAACTTATTATTTTATTAGACATACTTTAGCTAAAATAGCGAAAAAAACGTCTTGATACAATTCTGTTAAGGTACGAAGCTATCCGTGATCTATTCATCACGTGATTGAGATTAAAAGACGTCAATGAAATAGTAATTCTACAACACGCTGATAGTAGATTCCCTATCTCGTTAGTAACCTCACTGTAGGGAATGACGGGGTGAGTTGAGCATTCACTAGTAGGAATATTTATGTTTCACCACAGAAACACTGGACACCCATATGTATACGATTCAATGAATATTTCAGCTTGTGGAGAACAAACAGAGCCCTCAGCACAAGACTGAACGCTCTATTTCGAATAACGACTAATTGTAGCGCGGTGATTTTTATTGCCAATTAGGATTTTGACTCAAGGCTTGTGTGAAGACATCTTTCACTTGCTGATCAGGCTCACCAATATATTGATATGTTGCATAAATACTTGGGGTATTCAATGCATCAGGCACATCTTTTACATGCACTATCATTGAATATTTTTTATTATTATCAGTCGTTAAAGTGATCATAAAATCACTAGCACAATCATGAGGTTTACAAAAAGAAACGGCATCGTATGTATGACCCCCCATAACAATAGCTTCCAAGGGTGAAGTCACAGTACTGTCTTTGATCCAATCCGGAAGTTGCTTTTCAACACTCGCTACCGATTGACCTGCATTTGCTGTCGTCGCTTTTGCCTGTGTTTGAGCTGATGGCGTATACGAAAAATTACACCCTGCCAGCATGACACTCATCGCTGTCACTAATACCAATTTTTTCATTCTGACTCTTATACCTAATAGTTAGGTTTATAATTAAAATATAAGTAATCAACATCATATAGCGATATTATTGATAACACCCATTACTTTATTCTTTTAGATGCGCATTGAATGTTGATAGCGCATACTTTGTTCAATCACAAAGCAAAATAACGAACGTTTTTATCGAAAACAATCGAATAGCATACCTTATTACCGTAATTTAGGTTATGGTATCGGCAATTGAATAAAAGAAGTGATGATATGCCACTAATTACAGAAAAACTGATTACTTTAAAAAACGCGTGGATGGCTAGCCACATTACTGATGCTGAATTTCCAACCCCATTAAGTGAACAAGGTTTACATCTGTATCAACTCGCGCACTCAGAACTGTCTACGCAGATTATCGACTCAATTATCTCTCCAACTGAATCATCGTTAACATTTTACCCTGTAGATTGTCACCCTCTCACTATCCGTTATGCATTAGTGTATTCAAGCTATTGGCAACAAGAAGAGCAACAACAAGCTCTTGTTGAATACTTAACTCAAATTATGTTTGAAACTGATGAAAATGCACAACTTTATGTGGGTTTCTATAACGGCAAACCAGCCGCAACAGGTATGATTTATACCGACATTAGCGATGGCAATAAAGTGGCTTTAGTAAGTGATATCCATGCACTGCCCCTTTCAAATCAAGCCCAGCTAGCACAAGACATGGAGCAGTATTTATTACAGACGGCTCAACAAGCAGCAACAACGGTTGTTCTACAGAAATAAAATAAATGATCAAGATGTAATAATATTGCATCTTGATATTTTTATTGCTGTTTCTCTCAAAAGTGTAATGTTATCGACATGTGTTTTTGACGCACAGATAAACTCTGCCATAATTACTAATACAATTTAATTTACAGCGGCTAGTTGCATAACGGTCATGTCAGTTACATACAATTAGATAATAAGGGTTGATATGAAAGGAATCATTTTCACTGAGTTTATATCTATAGTAGAAGACCAATTTGGTTTAGAAATCTGTCAACAAATGTTCGAAAACGCTAATGATGCGGGTATTTATACTGCAGTTGGCAGCTATGATCATCGACAGTTAATTAAGCTCGTCATGAGTTTAAGCCATATAACCAAGATTCCAGCACAACAACTTCAACAAATATATGGCCGATTGGTTTTTCCTACCTTGCTGAAAACCCTCCCTATTCCTGATATTGAAAGTGATGATACTTTCAGTTTTATAGAAAAAGTAGAACATCATATTCATATTGAAGTTAAAAAACTCTACCCTGATGTAACACCACCTAAATTTGTTTTTAGCAACAAAACACAGTCAACGATGACAATGGATTATCATTCCGCCCGTTGTATGGGACATGTTTGCATGGGTGTATTAGAAGGCTGCGCAAATTATTTTAATCAATCAATAACAATTGCAATGCAACCGATGAATACATCAGAAAGCCATGTTCGATTTTCATTAACACTCAATGGTGACTAACATGGACACAAAACGCCATATTATGTTATTAAAGCGTAAATTAGAGCGAGAATATTCATCGCGTATTATGGCTGAGAAATTATTAGAGATGAAAAGTCGTGAGCTTTTTGAAACTAATACTATATTAGAAAAGTCATTAGAAAAATTACGATTACAAGCGGAGTTAGATTCAGCTCAACTTGCCTATCAAACAAAAATAGAAAACTTACTGCTTACGTATGCGCGGCTATTTCTAAAACAAGCACCTTGTCGTGATAATATTCAACAATTAATCGAAAGCCTCATTGATGGTCACTACATTACAGCTTGCTATATTTCCATTATGCCTATTGAAAATATCATGATTAGTGGTGATTATTGTGGCGGTCGAGAACAAGTGTGGCTTCCACCAGCGGCACTAAAAAATCAGATTTCACTTTGGGATTCAACGACCAATCTTTACTGGACGGCACTGATCAATAACAACGATATTGTAGGGTATTTCGCGGCAAGAATATCGGCACCAAAAAATAGAATAACAATTATTCAACAGCATCTAGCACTATTCTGTGAATTATTTCGTTCCGCTATTGGGCGTCAAATCACCCTTAGCCGAGCAATTCATGCACGTCAACGTGCCGAAGATTCTGAACAATCAACCCGTGATTTTTTAGCGATGATTAATCATGAATTACGCACACCTCTTAATGGTTTATTAGGCACGGCAGAACTATTACAAGACACAGAACTAAATCAAAATCAAAGTAAATTATTAACAACTTTAAATCATTCAGGTGAACTGCTACGCGCTATTATTAATGATTTACTAGATTACAGTAAAATAAATGCTGGCATGTTAGAGCTAATAGAAAAACCATTTGATAGTCATTTATTAGTCATAAAATTAAGGGATATATTCTCTCATCGAGCCTTAGAAAAACGATTAGATTTTACTATCGACTATGACACCACTATTCCGCGTTCAATTAATGCAGATGAAGATCGTCTTAAACAAATTTACGTTAACCTGATAGCGAATGCGATAAAGTTTACTCACCAAGGGTATGTGAGAGCTAAATTTAGCTGGCGAAATAATTGCCTCATATTTACCGTGGAAGACAGTGGTTGTGGTATTGAAAAACAGCAGCAACATAAGTTATTTAAGCCATTTAGCCAGATAGATATATCAAGTAAGCGTAGTCATGAAGGAACAGGACTAGGCTTAGCAATATGTAAACAGTTATGCGAACAAATGAACGGTGATATTACCTTATCTAGCGAAACTAATAAGGGCACAACATTTTCAGTATCATTACCACTAACAATCAGCACGCTTGATGAAACACTATCAAATCACCCACCGATTTCACATCAAGCATTACAACAATTAAACATTCTGGTTGTTGAAGATTTAAAGACTAACCAAATGATCATTCAGCTAATGCTTCAAAAACACGATATCAATGTCACAATTGTCGATAATGGTCAGGCAGCATTAGATATTATTGCTAATAAATCGTTCGATATTGTACTCATGGATTGTCGTATGCCAATTATGGATGGGTATTGTGCAACCAAGGTATTACGCAAACAAAACTTTACCAAGCCCATTATAGCCCTAACGGCAGGTACAACAACGGCAGAAAGAGAAGCTTGTATTGATGCGGGTATGGACGACATTTTATGTAAACCTTACATGGCGGCAGAATTACTGGCAATGCTTAATTTATGGGGCGATAGATCATATCAACGCCATTTAAGCCATGAGAGCAACAGTTAATCTCATGGCATTATCTGTAATCAATTATGGGTCAATACTGTATTTTCAGCCTTCGTTACTACCTTAGGTACGTCATTAGTTAATCCCGAAAGTGTTGGCGATGGCTGCTGCACTAACTCATCAGGCTGAGGACTTAATGTTGGTTTCAATAATACGTACTCCATGATATCTCGTGCAAATGGAGCAGCATGCCACCCCCAGCCACCGTGTTCTAAGACGACTGTTACTAAAATATTCGGATCATTAGCAGGCGCGAAACCGGTAAACAACGCATGGTCTTTAAAATGTTCGGCTACCTCATTCGCATTATAATGCTCGCTATCTTTCAATGAATACACCTGACTCGTCCCCGTTTTTCCCGCAACTTGAAACGGCACATTTTTGAACATTTGACTGGCCGTTCCTTTTTCCACTACAAGCTCCATGCCTTTTTTAATTATTGCCCAATCTTTTTGGGGAACAGAGGTCAGCGGTTTAAAATCAGCAAAAGTAACAGGTTGCTGAATTTTACCATCAATAATATCTTTTAATAAATGAGGTCGATGTTCAACCCCATCTTCTGCAACAACCGATGTTGCTTTAGCTATCTGTATTGGCGTCGCAGTCCAGTAGCCTTGACCAATTCCGAGTGGTACGGTGTCCCCTTGCATCCAAGGTTGATGAAAACGCGCCATTTTCCATGCTCGCGTTGGCATAATACCTGTAGAGTCTTCATCTATATCAATACCTGAATGCTGACCGTAACCAAATTTGGTCATCCACATTGATAATCGATCAATACCTAAATCATAAGCCACTTGATAAAAGTAGGTATTCACTGATTTTTCAATCGCTTTATAGATATCAACATTGGCAAATCCTTGCGCCCTGTCATCTCTAAATTTACGACTTTTACTGTTAGGGATCCGCCACCAGCCATGGTTGTTACGCACGGTATTTACTGAGATAACCCCCGTTGTTAATCCTGCCGCAGCTAGCTCAGGTTTAACGGTTGAACCCGGTGGATATAAACCTAATGTGGCACGATTCATAAGCGGACGTGCGGGATCGTTAAGTAATGCCGCATAAGCTTTTGAGGAAATACCATTAACAAACAAATTCGGGTTATAGCTCGGGCTTGAAACCATAGCTAAAATCGCCCCATTTTTGGGGTTCATAGCCACGATAGCACCACGACGAACTTTGGTTACCATTAAACCTGTTGTAGGATCTTTTTGCTGTAGTGTCAGTAATTTTTGAGCATAAAGTTGTAGATTAATATCAAGCGTTAATTTGAGATCTTTTCCAGCCACCGGTGGAATATAAGATAATGTGCGTACAACACGGCCATGACTGTTAACTTCAACTGTCTCATAGCCAGTTTTACCATGCAGTAAATCTTCATAGTAGTGCTCAATACCTAACTTACCTATAGTACGAGTTGCCTTATAATTATCATATTTACCGCTCTTTTTTAAAGCAGCAATATCACGATCATTAATTTTCCCGACATATCCTAATAAATGCGTTAATGAGGAGCCATAAGGATAATAACGTTCAAGATGAGCATCAACATCAACCCCTGGATATTCAAATTCATTAACCGAAAATACCGCCACTTGTTTATTGTTCATGTGCGAAATAAGGGTGACAGGTTTAAATGCTTGTACTTGTAATTTCGCTTTATTGAAAGCCACTATCTCTTGTTCTGAGATGCCCAAGAGCTGTTGTAGTTGAATTAACACTTGTGATAAATTTTTTACTTGGTCTGGAATTATTTCTAATGAGCAAACGGGAATATTATCCGCTAATATCACCCCATTACGGTCATAAATACGCCCCCGATTAGGCGCGACAGGAATAAGTTTAATACTGTTGTTATTTGAGCGCGCTTTATATTCACTGTAATCTTCTACTTGTAAATGATAAAGGTTGGCAATTAATACACAGGTTAAAATCAAAATACCAACAAAAGCTTGAATCGCTCGTCGAATGAATAAGGCTTTTTCTTGCTTATGATCGCGAATCTGGCGGTAGCGTTTGTTTTTCATAGAACGTTTATTGACTCATAATCGAGGGCGATAAATTGCTAATCGTCAAATATAACACTCTATTGATACTTTTATAGAATACAAAATGTCACTCAAGCCCGATAACGAATAAAAACACACTTATTTGTTTAAAAATACAGCATTAAAAGTGGCATAAAATTGACTAGTTGCAATTTACAACTGAACGGATAACGCTACAATACTGTTCTTCTTATCGTTAAAGATTTACAAATGTTTAATTCTCGTTCTGCCAATAGCGTTATCGTACTCGACTTTGAAACCACAGGCTTATCACCAACCCAAGGTGATCGAGCAATTGAAATTGGTGCAGTTAAACTTGAAGATGGTCAGGTAGTCGCGCATTTTCAGCAATTAATGAACCCAGGCTTTCGTGTCAGCAGTTTTATCGAGAGCTATACTGGCATTAGTAACAATATGCTCCGCACTGCCCCTTGCTGTGAAGATGTCATGGTTGAATTTGCTGATTTTATTGGTGATGCAAACCTTGTTGCTCACAATGCCTCTTTTGATCAACGTTTTTTAAATGCAGAACTCGCGTTAATTAATCGAAAATATAGCGATCAATTTGCGTGTTCTATGCTTATTGCACGACGTTTATATCAACATGCTCCAAACCACAAACTGGGCACATTAGTTGATTATAAACATATTCATCATGATGGCGTCTTCCACCGTGCATTAGCCGACTCCGAAATGACCGCCCGCTTATGGTTAGCAATGATTGACGATATAAAACATCAATATGGAATTGAAGACGTATCGTTTGGGTTAATGCAAAAATTTGCTAAAACACCGAAAGCCAATATCAATAAATTATTCAGTTAACGTGCATTAATTTACTTATATCAAAGCACCGCTGTCATTAAGACCTCACTCTGGTATGCTACATATCAATAATTTAACGAAATCATAGAGCCGAGTTATACAGTTCGGCTATAGTTATTGAGAGTGTAGAGTGTCTGACGTAAATCAGCCTTCTTATGAAGTGCCATTACCCACAGTTAAAATTGCCAGTTTTAACTTATTGAATTATCTTGAGCCTCCGATGGCTTATTATGATTTTCAAAATATTTATACCATGGAGCAGTGGCATAAAAAACAAGCATGGATAACACGATTTCTTGATAAAAACCGACCTGATATTATTGGTTTTCAAGAAGTATTCAGTAGCGAGAGTCTACAATCTTTGTTGGAAAAAGCAGGTTATCCTTATTATGCGGTAATCGATTCTCCCACAGTGATTGATGATTTTATCTACCGTAGCCCTGTGGTAGCCATTGCTTCTAAATTTCCAATCACTGAAGTCGCAGCAATTACAGCAGATCAACAAGCCGCAGCAATACTTGGGTTAACGGATTTTCATTTTAGCCGAAAACCACTTAGAGCCACGATTGATATTCCTCACATAGGCTTGACTGATTGCTATGTCACCCATTTCAAATCCAAACGTTCCCTGTTTGACGATCCACTACCTGATACCATTGTACCAACAAATACTGCATTATCACGGTTTGCCAGCCAACGCTTAGGCAGTTGGGGCTCTGCTCTGCTACGGGGCACCGAAGCGAATTTATTATTACTAGCGATACTTAAACAACGTGAAGCCAGTACACATCCAATGCTACTTATGGGGGATTTTAACGATGAGATTTCAAGTTCATGTTTAGAACAACTTATTGCTGGAAATGTGTTTGGCATGTCAGACAGTGATATTGAACGTTTAATTGGCTATTACCGTTTATACGACAGTTGGAATTTATTTACTCATAACACCGAACAAGTTGACTTACCTCGCCCACCAACGCACTACTTCGGAGCTAAAACCTCGGTACTTGATTATATTCTATTATCACAAGAGTTTAATGCTCAATACTTAGGATCATTATTTGAGGTCAGCGATTACCATACTGAAAATAAACATTTAATTAATAGTAGTTTTGATGAAGATGGCTATAGTACCGATCATGCCATTCCATGTGTGACGTTGTCACTTAGAATGTAACACCAGCTAAAAAAGACATAAAAAAACCAACGCCAATGACAAATTATCATTACACGCTGGTTTTTTATTACAACGACTCTTTAAACTAACGGCTTAACGTTAGTGAATATTAGTTAGTTGTTGCTGCTGGCTTACGGCTACGTTGAGGAGCACGACGACCGTCGGTCTTTGGCTTTTCATCATTGTAACGACGCGCTGGCTTGCCATCAGTTGCTTTAGGTTTAGCATCTGTTGGACGCGGCTTACGTGCTGGCTTTGTGCCTTCTGCACGTGGAGCGTCATCACTACGTGGCGTTGGTTTACGACGCGTGGTTGGCTTGCCGTTTGAACGTGGACGTTTTTCACCATTCGCTGCAAATGATTGCGGTTTCTTTGGCTTTTTAGGCTTCAGTGGACGCGTATCTAACTTTGATGCAGGTAGTTTGTTGGTTGGTTCGAAACCTTCAACAATTTCACGATCTAATATTTGCTTTGTTAGACGTTCAATTGCAGCTAAATCACCAAATTCATCAGCGCATACTAATGAAATCGCCTCACCCACACAGCCAGCACGACCAGTACGACCAATACGGTGAACGTAATCTTCTGCTACGTGTGGTAGATCGAAGTTCACCACTTGTGGTAATTGTTCGATATCAAGACCACGAGCTGCAATGTCTGTTGCAACTAGTACACGAATAGCACCTGACTTAAAGTTAGCCAAAGCTTTAGTACGTGCACCTTGGCTCTTATTGCCGTGGATTGCAGCCGCTGAGATGCCACGGCTTTCTAAATGCGTAGCTAGGCGGTTTGCGCCATGCTTTGTTTTAGTAAAGACTAATACTTGCTTCCAGTTACGCTCACTTAATAATTTTGTTAATAAGTTCGCTTTTTTCTTTTGATCAACAGGACAAATCCACTGCTTCACTGTCGGTGCAGTTTGGTTTCGTGGGTTAACATCAATCTCAACTGGATTATTCACTAAACCTTTAGCAAGTTCACGAATTTCATCAGAGAACGTTGCTGAAAACAGTAGGTTTTGGCGTTGTTTTGGTAATAGCGCTAAAATTTTACGAATGTCACGAATAAAGCCCATATCTAGCATACGGTCTGCTTCATCTAGCACGAGGATTTCAATATCACGGAATTTAACCGCATTTTGACTATGTAAATCCATCAAACGACCAGGTGTTGCCACTAAAACATCAGCACCCTTACGCATACGTACCATTTGTGGATTAACTTTAACGCCACCAAACACAACAGCAGAGCTGATTGCTAAATTTTTGCCGTAAGTTGCAACACTTTCACCAACCTGAGCTGCAAGTTCACGCGTCGGTGTTAACACAAGTGCACGAACATGATTTGAACGAGCAGGTTGACCACTAGATAATTTTTCTAGTAGCGGCAATGTAAAACCTGCTGTTTTGCCTGTACCCGTTTGTGCCGCCGCCATGACATCCTTGCCTTCCAGAATAGCTGGAATTGCTTGCGCTTGAATTGGGGATGGTTTTTCGTAGCCTTGCTTAGCAACGGCTTCAAGAATTGGGGCGGATAGGCCTAAAGAGGCAAAACTCATAGCATCTCTCTTTGTATAAATTAAACGCATAATAGCGTAGTAGATTGCTCATCTAATGATAAGCAAGCAACACCCTATAATTAATCATAGGCATGATGCGAAAAAACAGAAAAACGACCAAAATCATGTTTCTGTTTAAGATATAAAATTCATGTTGTTAACTATTGATTAAAGTGCAGATTCAGTATCACTATCAACAGTAGTATCAGATGTTACATCTGCAGTTTCAGTAACCTGTGCAGCTTCTTCATCAAGCTTGGCACGTTCTGCTTTAGAAATATAACGAGGCTTATTGCTTTTATTAAGCTTAGCATTCGCCTTCTTCATTCTCTTTTTTAACGTTTCGTTAATTTTTTTCTTTCTATTCATAGTCGTGTCAGCTGATATTTTGAGCCATTTTCAAACAGGGGGCTGATTGTAATCATTCGTAGCTGAATAACAAGCATTATCCTCATAATGCAATTATAAATGCCAAATTATCATCTACAACACAATGGATCATGATTAATTAGGCTATTACTAATAGCATCTATTAATAACATTAGATTTATTGCAAGGTATATATGATGTTAGAACAACAAACAGTAACGGTATTACTTTTTGAGCAATTTGAATTACTCGATGCTTTAGGGCCACTGCACATGTTTGGATTATTGCCTGAACATTATCAATTACAAATAATCACAACGAATGGACAGCATGTTACTAGTACGCAAGGTATTAATATGCAACCCACATTGAATTTTAATGACACTATCAAAGCGGGTATCTTGGTAATTCCAGGAGGAGCAGGTGTACGATTTGCCGCACATAATAAAGATATTTTAACTTGGCTAAAACAAGTCGCACCACAGCAACACATTGTCTGCTCTACATCGACAGGTGCAGCTTTGCTTGCAAATGCTGGTTTATTAGACAATAGCAATGCCACTACCACCCAAAAGAACCTTGATTGGGTGTCTCAATTTGGTAGCAATATTCAGTGGCAAACATCAGCACGTTGGGTACGTAATGGAAATATTTTCACCGCATCAGGTTGTTCTGCCAGTATTGATATGTCATTAGCTATTATTGGTTACCAACATGGTGATTCGCTTGCCCGCCGCATAGCAGCAGACACTGAATATTTGTGGCTCAACGATCCTAATGATGACCCTTTTGCTCCATTGCATTTAGTCAAATAACAAATCGAGACTACTGCCACATCACGTAACTTTTAGCTAGAACAGCCGCTTTTAATAGCTCTATCAGTGGAATTGCGCGCACGTTAATACTAATCTCAGGTTCTTGTTCATTTTCATCATCATTCTCAATCGCTTGCTGCTGCTCTTGAGCGGCTCGTTGCTGTGCTACTGCAATGACAAGATTTTTTTCTAAATTTACAAGCGCACTCTCAACATCCTCGGCAACTATAGCTCCTGGTATATCTGTTGTATATTCCATCATCTTAATTAATGATTGTGCATTATCACCAAACATTGTGACGTCATTATGTGTTTTACAAGTAAACGTAACTAACATTATTGCCTCCAATTGATTTATACCCAGTTGTCTTGTTTAGACATTTAACCACATAAATACTTTCATCACATTAAAATCACACCTTGTTTCATAGGGAACAATCGCGACTAAGCATACGCTTGTATATGCTATCAATGTCGGTATAATCCGCTAATTAGTTAATAATTATAAATACAGTGGAATATGAACATCTCGCGCAATTTTTTTATTATTATGTTATGCATGGTTGCAGGCTGTGATAAAGAGAGCCATATTGATTATTCTTCTTTTAATATCCAACCCGAAATTATTCCCGATCAAAAACAACAAGGGTTTATTATTACTAATAAATGTAGTCCATTTAAAACACCTTTAGATTTTAAAAATCTTGAATATGCATCTAAATCGTTAATTCGCTCTAACTGGTTATCTAATCCGCATTATCTTGAAGATATAAATAATTTAATCTATCAATTTAATCAAACACATATAGAAAATGCTGCTATATTTATTCAAGCTCTAAATAATAGCGCATTAATATATAAGAAAAATATGATTGAAGTTAATATTATAAAAAGAAAACTTCAAGCAGAAATCAATTCTAAACTGATGTATTACCAACACGAACTAGCATCTGTAAATGCTCACCTAGATATAGTAAAAAAAGATGAAAAACAACACCTTAAAGAAATAACCCTCATAAAAAACAAGATCAAAGAAAAACAAAAATATTATATAAAGCTTCGTCGCTCATTGAATAATGATTTACAAGAAATCTTACTTGATGATGTCCTTACATTAGATCTAGTATCTAATATTAAGTTTAAATATAAAAAAGATAAAACACTGCATTGTTCAAAATATTTAGGCGAGTATCGCCAAATCACTTTCACATCACCTGATATATGTGTTTATTATAATAAAGAAGAACTAATTAGTAAAATACCACAGAAATATCAGTCAAAAATAAATCTTATCATGAACACATATGTACCAGAATTATGGAAAACAATGGTACGTCTTAATGGTTATTTTGAAGCGAATTATAATAAACAAGTTTTTGACCATTACTTACAGAAAGATCTCATGGTGGCAAATAATAATTTAGCAATCAAACGTACTATTAATATGGGCAAACAATCCCAACATATGATCGATAACTATATTCAGCAATATAAGAAGTTAACGATTGCAATGGAAAATAATATCGATAGAGCACTGCTTAACGAGCAAAACCAAATTAACATTTCAAGTAAAGCATTTTATCAAAAACTATCACCGTTACTATTGAGCAATAAAATTAAAGATCCTATCGTTAATTTCTTGATACTTTATAATAACAAAGTGTTAGTAACAAAACTGACGCAGGAATATGCTACAAAAATCCTTAATGAATACCCTAAAGAGTTAACTTTTAACATTGCTAGTAATGGGAATTTTATACTTCCCCAAATACGCGGAAATAATTACAAAATAGTTATTGATGTTAATAAAAGTTACAGTGTCATTTATAACGGTCATAACGTACCCGCACCACCAAAAGACTTCAGCCAGAAGACCCCTAACACAACATCGATGAGGCATAACCTGAACCAAATAATCAGTCGGCAATTATTTAAGCAATGGTATAACAGTTAACAATAGTATGGTTAAAAGCCAAGACTTTTTGCGCTTTTTATCCATGCCACAGCTGTTGCTGGATCTTTGTTAGCCTCAGGAATTATTTCTATAATGTGGACAATTGTTGCACTATTACCACTACAATTTGCATCATAAGGTGCAATGAAAGTATAGAAAAGTGGTTGATGTGAATCAGATAAAGCACACCAATGGTTAATTAGCTCCCCTTTTCTTTCATGACATACCTTGGAAATAAAACGTTGATAGTTTATGGTTTGCTGTTGATGAGTGTCATTACACCAAATTTGTTGATAGTCCATATATCCTAACGTTGGATGATAAAGAATATTTTGTTGCGGTTGTTGATAAACTGTTTGCTGATTAATATAGATTTGAGTTGCTGAAATGGCACTAGAATGCTTTGAATAGAGATTATCGGCATAAGTTACGTTCGTGTACTCCCCCAAAAAAAGCATTAATATCAATATACTTTTGATGTTGAATATCCATTTTAGACTATGCATCATCTTCTCCTTACTCAATGATAAAAGATGAATATCGACACATTCAACGATTAACCAAATGTATCTCCCTCTTATTATTGATAACAAACTTAGAAAATAACAGCATTTTTAGTAAACAACATTAACAAATAGTGTCCCATTAACTGTACATTTTAAATTTTTAAC
Source organism: Photobacterium sp. S4TG1 (assembly GCF_036040035.1). Taxonomy (NCBI): domain Bacteria; kingdom Pseudomonadati; phylum Pseudomonadota; class Gammaproteobacteria; order Vibrionales; family Vibrionaceae; genus Photobacterium; species Photobacterium sp. S4TG1. The sequence goes on along the minus strand of NZ_JAYXUH010000005.1, from coordinate 136,819 downwards.
TTACATAAAAATAATATCACCACATATACTTAACAAGTAAAATCGTGTTTCACGTTACCATCATAAAAGTAACCTGGAGTCATTATGAATAAAAAAACACTCATAGCTGATACCCATGATATTTTTAATGCTTTTATCATTAACGGCCTACATCATGATTATTATATATACTGTCAATTTCCGTTTAATGAAAATCTGGTAAATCAACATGATTATGGTAATGAATTTGATATTGAGTTTAACGATGGATATCGATATTACCAATAAAAAAGCCCCTACTTTATACTAAGTAGGGGCTTCAAAATGCGTATTTATTTAAACTTATTAAATAAATAAACCACTATTTTTGGCGGCGAATTCTGACATCTGTAGCAAGTTGACGTAAAACTTTGTCAGTATCATCCCAGCCAATACAGGCATCAGTAATACTTTGACCATAAGTCGGTATTTTGCCATCAACGATATCTTGACGGCCTTCAACGAGATGACTTTCAATCATTACACCAAAAATAGCATGATTACCGCTAGCTATTTGTTGGCCAACATCCTCAGACACAATCACTTGTCGTTGGTATTGTTTTGAACTATTTGCATGGCTGAAATCAATCATCAATTTATTACGTAAACCGGCGTCCATAAGTTGCTGTGTAATTGCATTAACATCGCCAGCACTGTAATTAGGTGCTTTACCACCGCGTAATATAATGTGGCAATCTTCATTACCAGCCGTAGCAACAATGGCGGAATGGCCATATTTAGTCACAGATAGGAAATGATGAGGCGCGCTTGCTGATCCAATAGCATCCGTGGCGATTTTGATATTACCATCAGTACCATTTTTAAAACCAACAGGACAAGATAGCCCAGATGACAGTTCGCGGTGCACTTGTGATTCTGTTGTTCGAGCACCAATCGCACCCCAACTAATGAGATCCCCCATATACTGAGGCGTGATCATATCTAAAAATTCACCAGCAGTAGGTAAACCTAAATCTGTAAGATCAGCTAATAATTTTCGACCAATACGTAAACCATCATTCAATTGAAAACTATTATCCATATATGGGTCATTGATAAGCCCTTTCCAACCAACTGTTGTTCGTGGCTTTTCAAAATAAACTCGCATGACAATCTCAAGATCGTCTTTAAGTTCATCCCTTAAATTCTTCAGCTTTTTTCCATATTCTAATGCTGCTTCTGGATCATGAATCGAACAAGGTCCGACAATCACCAATAAACGGTCATCTTGATCATTGAGAATGTTATGAATTGATTTACGTGATTCATAGACGGTTTTAGCCGCAGCATTAGATGCTGGAAACTTCTCTAACACTGCAATCGGTGGTAAAAGCTCTTTAATTTCACTGATACGAATATCATCCGTTTGATGCATATTTTTACTTCCTATAATTCCTTTTAATACCCAACGATTAGCTTGCAGAGACAAATAACCATATAATATTAATCATGATACATTTGTTTAACTTATCTTTTAAAAACTCAGAGTGCAAACGGTTATTGAATCAAATTTTGCATCAATACATCAGTTTTACTATCCACCTCTGCACTGTTTCACATATAAATGACAATGTATGAACAGAAACATCAAAAATATAGGATATATTATTACACGTAAGAATAGAAACACGGTAAAATATACTCTTGAAAATTATTAATAATCAAAAATTTTATACGCAAAGAATATGCATGTGCTCAATGTGTTATTAATATTACATTGACCAAATATTGACATGTTAATTCAATAAATATGTATTCTTTAATCATAAAAAAACATAACTAAAGATCATATAAATAGATGTCTATTAAATTTAAGGAATGCCGTGTTGCTAGAAAAAAACATAATCACATTTAATAATGTTGACAAATGGTATGGCAATTATCATGCACTCAAAAATATTAATCTTTCTATTACTAAAGGTGAAAGACTGGTCATTTGTGGACCATCGGGTTCAGGAAAATCAACATTGATTCGCTGCATAAATGGATTAGAAAAATATGATAATGGTGAGGTTACAGTTGCTGGACATGTATTAAACCACAAGCAACTCCATACTATTAAAGGTCAAGTTGGTATGGTTTTTCAGCACTTCAATTTATTTCCTCATATGACGGTTTTAGATAATCTAACTTTAGCTCCTCGTCGCGCATTAAAAATGTCAAAAACAGATGCCGAGATTTTAGCTCGTAAGTTTTTAGACCGCGTTAATATTGGTCACCAAGCGGATAAATTTCCAGGGCAACTTTCAGGTGGTCAGCAACAACGTGTAGCGATTGCCCGTTCTTTATGTATGAAACCCAATATATTGCTTTTTGATGAGCCTACTTCTGCCCTTGATCCGGAAATGATTCGTGAAGTTCTTGATGTTATGAAAGAACTCGCTGATGATGGCATTACTATGGTTTGTGTAACGCATGAAATGGGCTTTGCTCGTCAAGTTGCAGATCGAGTAATATTTATGGATCAAGGTGAAATTGTTGAAATAGCCCCTCCTACGCAATTGTTTGATAATCCTCAGCATACGCGTACACAACAATTTTTAGAAAATATCCTTAGCTATTGAGATCAAAATAATGACCCACAATACGCGATCTCGAATTCCTAAAATTATCGCTATTTGTTTACAGGTGATTTGTGTCGCTTCTATCATCATGTTACTACTCAATAGCGGTGCAAAAGCCATGCATTATCATTGGCAATGGTACCGTATTCCTGAATATCTTTGGTTTAAAGAAGATGGCCAATGGTACCCAGGTGACTTACTTGAAGGCTTAATGATAACGCTGAAAATTTCTAGTATCAGCTTAATCTGTACTATTTTTATCGGTTTTATCACAGCATTATTACGCATGTCTGACTCTATTGTCGGCCGAAGCCTAGCTCGTGGGTATATTGAGGTAATTAGAAGCACACCTTTACTTGTGCAAATATACTTACTGTATTTTGTCTTTGGCCCGGTATTAGGCATTGATCGCACCACTACGGCTATTTTAGCGCTGTCTTTATTTCAAGGGGCTTATAGTGCTGAAATTTTTCGAGCCGGACTACAAGGGATCCCTCTTGGTCAGCTTGAAGCCGCAGAAAGTTTAGGTTTATCACAAATTGATAGTTACCGATTTGTTGTTATTCCACAAATGTTTAGAAAAATAATTCCACCGCTCACAAATGAAGCCGTCTCATTAGTAAAAAACTCTTCCATTGTAAGTATTATGGCTATATTCGATCTGACAACAGAAGGACGTAATATTGTCGCAGACACTGCAATGCCATTTGAAGTTTGGTTCACTGTGGCAGCAATTTATCTTTGTATAACTTTAACATTATCAGCATTAGCCGTTTGGCTAGAGCGTCGTTTAAGTATCCCTAATCATTAAATTTATATGCACATCTATGGAGAAAGCTATGAAACGCTTTATTGCGGTATTAATTACCGTTTTTACTTGCTTATTAGGTGCTAACAATGCCTTTGCAGCAGACGACAGTAATGCACTACAACAAATAAAAGAAAGCGGTACATTACGGGTTGGTCTATCAACATTTGTTCCTTGGGCTATGCGTGATAAACAAGGCGATTTAATTGGTTTCGAAGTTGATGTCGCTAAACGTTTAGCGGCTGATGCTGGATTAAAGGTCGAGTTCGTACCAACCGCTTGGGATGGTATTATTCCTGCGCTATTAGCAGGTAAATTTGATGTTATTATTGGCGGCTTAACCATTACCCCTGAACGTAATATGAGTGTACTATTTACTCATCCATACTCATATTCTGCGGTTCAAATGGTTGCTAGCAAAACACTGGCATCAAAAATGACCACGATTGCTGACTATAATAAGCGCAGTGTAACAATTGCCGTTCGTAGCGGTGCTTACCCAGTTCAAACTGCACGTAAGTTATTTCCAAAAGCAAAACTACGTCAGTTTGATGACGAAACTCAAGCATTCCAAGAAGTACTTAATGGTAATGCGCAAGCTGCACTAGCATCAACACCAACACCAGAGCAAATGGTTATTAAGAATCCAGATAGCTTATTTATGCCATTTAAAAAGCCATTAACGCGTTACGCTACCGGTTTTGCGATTCGTCAGGGCGACTTTAACCTACTCAATTTCCTTAATAACTGGATCCTAGTACGTACAGAAGATGGGTGGTTAAATAATCGTTACCAATATTGGTTTAAAACAACTAACTGGCAAAACCTGGTTAACGAGAATAATTAATAATGACTGTCGCTAAAACGTCAGGTGGCAAAATAATGCAGGAGGGATCATGCCCTCCTGCAAAGCGTCGCTTTAATTTAAAACTAAATAAACTCGATATTATTTTATTGATTATTATTGGTTGTTTTCTGGGCTGGATAGCTTATCGTTCTTCTATAGGTATTCATTACCATTGGCATTGGCGTCAAGCATTTGAGCGCATTTTCACATCCAGCCATGATGGTGGTTTACCTTATTTTATACTAGGTATCATTAGCACTATTCGGGTCAGTATTTGGGGAATGATCTTTGCCGCTACATTTGGTTTGTTACTCGCTCTGGCCAACCTCTCACCCTTTAAAATAATACGCATTATTTCAAGTAGTTACATTCAAATATTGCGAAATATTCCGCCACTTGTTTTTGTGTTTATTTTCTATTTTTTCATTTCAAACCAGTTAGTACCATTACTTGGTTTGAGTGGTATTTTTCGTCACTATAATGGCCAAGAAAACGCATTACAGGTTGTTTTATTTGGACACAGTAACCTATGGGAAAACCTATTTTCAGGGGTTCTATGTGTAGGGCTTATTGCGGCAGCTTATATTGCTGAGATTATTCGTTCAGGCATTAATACTATTAGTAAGGGGCAATGGGAAGCGGCAGATTCACTTGGCTTGTCAACCTATAGTCGATTTCGATTTGTTATATTTCCACAAGCATTAACAGCTATTGTTCCGACACTAGCGGGACAATTTATATCAATCGTAAAAGATTCATCCATTATTTCATTAATTTCGATACAAGAACTGACTTTTACTGGCTCTGAGATTGCTAACTCCTCTGGATTTATCTTTGAAATATGGCTCATTGTTGGTGCCGTTTATTTTTTATTATGCTTTAGCTTATCACTGCTATTTAGAAAGCTAGAAAAACACAGTTCACGTCATTTACAACATTAATAAATAGATATTATAAAACCCAAGAATAGTCAATATTCTTGGGTTTTCTTGTTTTTAACTTTCATTTTATAATAGCTTCATCGATTGAACGTAATAAATAGGTTTACACCCACACTTATTGTAGGTTTGTTATTTGTAAATATTATGGATCTGCTTGCTACTTACTATTTTTATATAAGCATTTATTAGCCTCTTAATTTTATCTTTCATATTTGACCTCTTCACGATGACAAATGAATAGTTCTTTAATTATAGTCAATATTTATATATTAAAAGGGAATTCATTGAATTATAACGTCCACTCTTTAGTCTCAATCCCCCCAAGATATTTAGGTCTTGTTTCAAATCACTGATACACTCTAAAAAACATTTAATAGTGAGCATGAGCATGCAAGGTACACTCAGTAAAATGAAATCATCACTTGGAGATATAGTTGATTACTATCTCCCAATTGGTGAGCAGCAGCTACACCTTAATCCCTATATTGGTAAACAACTAACTCTCACCCATACAGGAAATATCTTTTGCTGTTCTTGCGGGAAAAAAACCAAAAAAAGCTATTCTCAAGGGCATTGTTTTCCTTGTATGAAAAAACTCGCAAGTTGCGATATGTGCATAATGAAACCAGAAACTTGCCATTATGCTCAGGGAACTTGCCGAGAGCCACAATGGGGTGAAGAAAACTGCATGGTGCCTCATTATGTTTATCTTTCTAATACATCTGCTCTTAAAGTTGGTATCACTCGCCATACTCAGCTTCCAACTCGCTGGATTGATCAGGGTGCAACTCAAGCTCTTGCAGTATTAAAAGTAAAAACACGCCAGATATCCGGCCTTGTAGAAGTTGCGATTGCTGAAATGGTGGCAGATAAAACCAATTGGCGCACAATGTTAAAAGGTAATAATGACGATATCGATTTACAGCAACAAGCTCAATTATTGTTACCACAAGTCAAGCAGAAATTAGCTGAAATCACTGCTGAATTTGGCGAAGATGCAATCGAATATTTAGATAATAGTATTGTGGATATTCATTATCCTGTTGATCAGTTTCCAACTAAAATAGCATCGCACAATTTTGATAAAGAGCCTGTTGTTAGTGGTATTCTTGAAGGAATTAAAGGTCAGTATTTATTGTTTGATACTGGCGTGATTAATATTCGTAAGTTTGGTAGCTACGAAGTTATCGTTACTGAATAGAGCGCACTAATCTACAACAAAAAAACGGCATGTATCTTAAATAAGATCAATGCCGTTTCTTATATCGCTAGCTTAATATTAAAAAAATTTACTTTGCTTGTGGCTGCACGTATTGACGTTTGCTATTCTGTACCGCGACATCTCGCATAAAGTTTTCACCTAAAACAACCCCATTACCGCCATCAATCAATTGATATTCAACTTCATCATTACGATCGCCTAATTTGGTTCGTAGTGATACGACGGGTAATCGTTTTCTATCATCAGATTTTGACCATGATTTTACTGGGTATTTATACTCTTTTCCTTGAAAGTTAAACTTCACCCAGTTATCACCATCACGCTCAAATTCCACTAAATCTTTAATACCAATACGAGACGTTGGTGATTTAGGATCAATATAAGCAGAAATATGTTTAGTTCCTGATAATATCAGCACCCACTCATGGTGGCCTAAAACTAACATACCGTCTTTAGTTGTCTTTGGTGTTGCCGTCTTTTGTTTATGATCAACAGAAGCTAGCTTTGCTGATGCCGTTGACGCCGTGATTTTATCTGTTGTCACATCCTTTTTAACTAAAGCCTGTTGATGCTTTTGGGATGCTTTTTTTTCAGCGGCAGCAGTTTGTGCTTTTGCAGCTGCTTTTATTTCAGCAGCCGTCACCATTGATGCAAATGCTAATGGTTTAGTAATTGGCTTTGCTACCGATGCTGTAGTTTGTTGCTCATCTTCGATAGGTAATTGCTGAGCACAACCAAAAAGAAACAAGGTTAATAAACCTACTGCCGTTTTCTTCATAAATCACATCTTCCTTTACATTTTTACAAACCATAACTAACCATAATACCTAGATTCATGTTATGCCAAATAATTCTATGTTGTCCAAGGTATATCTTTATTGTATTACTGATTCATATAGCGAAAATTTATTGGTTAACCATTGTTCATTATACCAACCCATATTGCGACTATGTTTAGCGTCATCCCATAAACTAAAAAAATGACGTCGCGCTTCAAAACCATCATCTAAATGACTTTTTTCAAGATAACGTTCTGCGATATGTAAATCACTACGTACATCGAATAAATGAATAACATCCAATTCTCGATGCTTAAAACCACTATCGCAAGGATCTAATAATCCTGCAACTTTGAACGTGACTGGATCAAATAGCACATTCGCAATATGGCAATCATCGTGTACAAAAGATGACGACTCATGTGCAATCGGTGCTAAAACTTTTGTTCGACTTTCCCAAAGATCAGCAAATTTCTCTTTTAATTTTGTGCTAAAAGGTGAACCAGCACTCATCAAATAGTGGTATACACTTCCCATCCAATCATCAAATGCTGAGCTTAAACTCTGACTAAATTGACCATTTGACAGTTCAAACCCCTGTGGATGCTGGTGTTCATGTAATGCCAATAAAATATCAGTATAATCTTCTCTAAATGTCATTACCGCTTTAGAATCTTCAGGTAATTGGTGCGCAGAGACCCCATCTAACCAATCTAAGACGATATAATCATACCCATCTTCTCGGCCAAATAAATAAATCTCAGGCACAGGGCATGACACAATTTTACGTAACTGCACTAAACTCGCGACTTCTTTACCAATACGCCCTACTTCACGCGAAAATTTAACTACAATTTTCGACTTCCCTGAGGCAAGAAAAACTACCCAACCATAAAAGGTTTCCTGAATATCACACACATCAGCTTTACGACGAAACATAGAGAAAAAAGCGTTTTCGGCAATGGCTTTAAGCTGGGGTTTATTCATAGTTGTTACCTTGATAATCATTGTTACACAATACAGATAAATTATACCAAAAAGGAATAACTCATTGGTTTTATGTAATTTTTTGTTGTTTTATCTTTTAAGAATGCATCATAACAGCAAAGATAACCAGTATTGAGTAATAGAAAAGATGAAAATAGTTTACTTTTACTTACAATTTCATTTTTAGTACTAATAATCACTTCTAACAAACAACATTTTAGTGTTCTAAACTATATTGAAATTTTTATATAAATTTAATTAATTCATCAGACCTAAAAAAACAACAATAAACATATACATACAATGAATAAATATTCCAATATAGCATTTACAGCCATGTTGGCAGAATTTATTGTTCCTATGGCTCATAAATAAAGCTTTGCTTCATAATGACCATCTCAGTACTAGACCGTTTTAGTTGCTATAATATTTCTTTACATTTTGTTATTTATTCGTTCTAAAACATTTGAGCTTTGGGACGTTTTTTTGTGACCTAGATAAAGTTTTCATGCTAAAAGTCAGGGTTTAGTGTAATATCCAGCGACTAGAGCCAACCTCATTATGCGCTCTGTATTTAATAACGAACGATATCGGGGCGATATGCAATTACTCGAAGCCAAACTCCATAAAATTGACCGTCATAACTACCGTAGCTATTCAAGTATGCGCGGTGAATATCACTTTGTTGATTTCGACTTTTTTATCGATACCGTTCAGTCGGATCCTTTTGCGCCAGCTTCTCGCGTTCGTGCCCGTCGCGCTTGGTCATTAACAGACCTTGAATGGCTACGTGAAAAATCGACTGATTATCAACGTGCAGCTCGTGATTTTATTGCACGCTTCTTTGCTGAATTATCCCAGCAAGATAATGCTGTCTTAATTGACATGCCTGGACAAACCATTCTTGATCGCACTTCCGTCGTGTTTGATGAAGAAGGCATTGAATTACGTTTCCGCATTAATCTGCCTTCTGATGGCCGTACTATTATTGCGAAAAAAACCCTTAACCTACTGACCTTTTACTTACCAAAGATGATTCGTCGCGCCACTATTGCACGTGAATTACCTATGGATGAGTTACAACGTCACTGTGAAGCGGTTGAAGATCAAGTTGCGCTACGTAGCCAACTTAAACAACATAAATTATTGGCTTTTGTTGCCGATGGTAGTTTATTACCTCGCCTTGCGGGTAATAGTGATTTACCACTTACAGATGCAGTGCCATTCCTAAGTCCTGATAATCTAGCCGTAGAATTAGAAGCGCCCCATAAAGGCAAAATTCGTGGTATGGGTATTCCTGAAGGTATTACACTGATCGTTGGTGGTGGTTTCCATGGTAAATCAACGCTGCTAAGTGCTATTGAACGCTCAGTATATGATCATATACCAGGCGATGGTCGTGAGTATGTAGTTACCAATTATGCTGCGGCTAAAATTCGCGCTGAAGATGGTCGTTGTGTTCACAATGTTGATCTATCACCTTACATCAGCAACTTGCCAATGGGTAAAGACACAACTGCTTTTAGCAGCCAAAATGCGTCAGGTTCAACATCGCAGGCATCATGGCTACAAGAATCAATTGAATCAGGTGCTGAAGCCTTATTAATTGATGAAGATACATCAGCGTCTAACTTCATGATTCGTGATGAGCGTATGCAAGCACTAATCTGTAAAGAAGACGAACCAATTACACCATTAGTTGACCGTATTGCACTGTTACGCGATCAACACAACATCTCAGTAATGTTGGTAATGGGTGGTTCTGGTGACTACCTTGATGTTGCTGACACTGTGATTCAAATGCACAACTATGATGCCGTTGATGTGACAGAAAAAGCACGTGCTGTGGTAGCGTCTCACCCAACACGTCGTAAGCAAGAAGGAACAGAGGTTATTGTTCATCCTCGCACACGTCAAATAAACCGCAGTGCATTACAAGCAATGCTAGAAGAAGGTAAATTCCGTATTCAAGTTAAAGACAAGACGTCTCTTCGTTTTGGTCGTGAATACATTGATTTGCAAGCATTAGAGCAAATTGCTCATTCTAGCCAACTATTAGCTATTGGTTACTTATGGTTCCAACTCGCACAAACAAAAGGTTGGGAAAAAAATCCTACTCGTGCGTTTGCCAATATGTTGCACGATAATTGGGCTGATATGATGCCCAAATATGGTGAAATGGCTAAACCTCGTGTCATTGAAGTTATGGCGGTATTAAACCGCATGCGCAAAGCTGAATTTAAGTAAGCTTTCTGCTGTCATCAATGATGCTATCAACCCCGCGTAATGCGGGGTTTATATTAGCTCAGGATACGGTAGCGCAATAATCTACAATCAATTATAATATGCGGTCATCATTTTATTCGCGGATTACATTCATAAACTCACCATAATCATTAGTTTATGAATGTAATCGGCATAGGCCGACAGTTTAGGAACACAGCATGTCATTTTTATCTCAAGGTTTTTCTCCAGAGCTTGTTAAAGCATTAACCGATATTGGTTACGAGAAATTAACCCCAATTCAGCAAAAAGCAATTCCTCAAGCACGACGTGGTGCTGACATTTTAGCTTTAGCACAAACAGGTACAGGCAAAACTGCAGCCTTCTCATTACCTATTATTCAAAAATTATTGGATAAGCCAGCAACAAAAAGCCGTTTTAACGTTCGTGCATTGATTCTTGCACCAACGCGCGAATTAGCTGAGCAAATTTCAGTAAACATTAACGATTACGCTAAATACACCAACATTAATTGTACGGCTGTTTTTGGTGGTAAAAAAATGGCAACGCAAGAAAAACGCCTAGAGCAAGGTGTTGATATTCTAGTTGCGACACCGGGTCGTTTAATTGAACATATGGAACAACATAACGTTTCATTAGCTAACCTAGAATTTTTAGTATTTGATGAAGCAGACCGTATGCTTGATATGGGCTTTATCGGTGCGATTCGCGTTATTCTAGAAGATATTCGAACAAAACCCCAAACTATGTTGTTCTCTGCGACATCATCAGCACAAATGAACGCATTAGCAGCCGATATTCTTCGTAAACCACAACGCATTACAGTTACACCAGAAAATAGTACAGCTTCTACCGTGGCTCACGTGGTATACCCTGTTGATGAAGATCGCAAACGTGAAATGCTATCTGAATTAATTGGTAAGAAAAACTGGCCTCAAGTACTTGTATTTGTAAACTACAAAGAAACAGCTAACCAACTGGTTAAAGAACTAAAGCTTGATGGTATTAAAGCGGTTCTTTGTCACGGTGACAAGGCACAAAGTGCTCGTCGTCGTGCATTAGAAGAGTTTAAAGAAGGTAAAGCACGCGTTATGGTCGCAACAGAAGTTGCTGCTCGTGGTTTAGATATTCAAAACTTGCCTTATGTTGTTAACTACGATATGCCATTCCTTGCAGAAGACTATGTTCACCGTATTGGTCGTACAGGCCGTGCGGGACAAAAAGGTAATGCAATATCATTTGTAAGCCGTGAAGAAGAATTAACATTAGTTCAAATCGAACGATTGATTAATCAACGTATTCACCGCGTACAATTAGAAGGCTACGAGCCTAAGAGCCGTGAAGCCTTAGTTGAGCGAATGAACACTAAAGCCGCTTACCGTGATCGTGCGGGTCGCCAAAATAACCCGACTCAAGATCAATCAGCTGCAGAGCGTCGTGCACGTTTACGCAAAGCTATTAGCAGTAAAGCAACTAAAATCACTCGTTTGAAGAAGTAATTTAAACGAGACTAAACACGATAAAGCCGAGCTAAGATTACACTCTTACTCGGCTTTTTTAGTACAGCTTTACAGGCGTGTTGTATCTCCTCAACACTACGTCACAAAAGAAAATCTAACTATAATGGACGGCGTTCCGCTTTCGTAGGAAAAATACGACACCAATCATCTTTCATATCAACCACTTGCCATTTATTCTGCTTTGCCGCTTGCATCAATGCAGGTGTAAATTTACCTTCAAAAGAATCAGCACCATATTGCCATTCACGCTTGCTATCAGTGTGATGGATTAGCATACCTAAGCTTGCCCCTTTTTGAGATGTTGTCCATGAAAGCATTGCTTTATCGCCAGTCGAGTTGCCAACAGCAAAAATAGGACGTTTACCTATAATCGTCGCAATATTGATCGCCTTTTGTGGGCCGTCATCAATATACACCAGCTTATTATTTTTAATTAATGAGCCATCTTTGTAAGTGTAACCAAACGCAGTACCAATCACATTTTCAGCTGGAATGTGATAAATAGCTTCACTCCATGGTTTAACAAACGCACCACCAGCACCAGTTACAATAAATACCTTAAACTGATGTGCATGGAGATAATCAATCAACTCTATCATCGGTTGATAAACAAGATCAGTATAAGGGCGCTTAAAACGAGGTGATTGCGCTGTTGAAAGCCAATTTAAAACATCTTTGTTATATTGTTCAGGGGTTAATCCTGCTTGTGATGTAGCAAGAATAGGCAGTAATGCCCCCCAACCTTTTGCAAAAATAGCTTTAGTGTCGTTATCTAATACCCACTTATACGGTGTTTCTGTTTTCCATTCAGGGTGTTGCGCACTCTCGTGCTTTATTTGACTAAAGGCAAACAAAAACTGCGTATAAGTTGGTTTTTCAGGCCATAAAGTTCCGTCATTATCTAATACCGCAATACGGGCACTGGGTTTTACAAAATCAGGATTTCCAACCGTTGTCACTTCATTGACAAACCGCGTGATCGCACTACGGCTAGCACTATTGTTCCATAATGACAGCACATCGCTATTATTTGAACACGTCGCACTATAAGCTGACGTTGATACAGCAAGTAAACTGGCAACACCAATCCATATCGCTGCTATTTTTTTTCTAGTCACAAACCTATGATCCTTGTTATTCATTTTTAGTATTAAAAAAGCAGGCCATAAATAACCTGCTTTCTGTTTTCTTCTTCTAATTATACTCGGCGTAAGGATTAACACTATGTAATGTAATCGCGTGCTCAAACTCAGACAATTTTATCGCATCTGGTGTAATGGTAACTGAATGTTCATCCATCACCGCTTCACCAAATTGATAGCGAATAGTTTCTTGCCCTTGACATGCATTATTATCATTACGGGTTGCAACCGCTTTAACTGCCTGATTACGAACCTGATAAGCCGCCATTGCATCAGAGCCATATTTCGACGTTAACATTGCAAGTGTTTGTTGAGGAGATAACACAAGTCCAGATGCATTATTACCACCAAACCCTTTAGCGTTAAGAATAACGGCTTTGTAATCTTGGCCACAATCACCGGCAAAAGTGTGCTGCGTTAGAATATTAAGATTTGATTGGTGTACATCATCTGCAATGTGATCAATCGTATTAATTGCAGGTAACCAGCCGTATTGCCACACACCTAATGACGCCACCAGTTGATCGCCTGCAGCGGCACTCATTGAATGACCAACATACGATTTAATCGCAGCAACAGGCCAGCTTTCAATACCAAATGTTTTAGCAACTTCATTGAGAATATGACTTTCAGTCACGCGATTTTGAGGAGTGCCGGTGCCGTGTGCTTGGACAAATGTTTGTTTTACGCCCTCTTCACCAAGAATAGCTTTTGCTAATGCTGCGGCTTTTGCCACTGTGACGTAGTTGCCCACACCTGGCGCTGAAATTGACTTTTTATTCGCATCCGCATTAACAAATACATCAGCCACAGAGCCATAAATATTAGCCCCTAGCTCAAGTGCAAGTTCATCATCCATTAACACTACAAATTGTGCAGATTCTGCCATAGTGAAACCAGCATTTGATGAAAATGGTCGGCAAGCACGTCGATTATCGACGCTATCAGTACCATCAAGGGCTTTTAATTGTTCATCTTCTGCCAGCGCCCCCATCACGCGGAAACCTTCCATGATTTCGGGAACAACAGGTGCTTCAGCATTACCGACAATCACAACTTTCGCTTTGCCGTGCTGAATATCATGCATACCTTGACGTAAGTTATATAAGAACGTCGCACACGCCCCCATATTTGTGCCAGTTGCACCAATACTATTAATCACATAACCATTAATAAAGTCAGCAGGCATTTGCGCTAATGATAACGCCATCATCTTAGAGCTTACACGGCCCCCCGTAAGATGCGCAGCAATCATGCCACCCAATGAGTTATCGTCAATTTGTGCTAAACCGCTGCCCGCATATACTGATACTTCATCAGGTTTGATATGACGTAATACTTCATTCCAATCAAAACCTAATGAATTAAGTGCATCAGACGCACCATAGACAGTTAGCGCCAAACCACGAGGATGGAAACGAGAATTATATAATTTACTCGGATCAAAACCAGCGGGAATATTACCGCCACTCGATACAGGAAAAGCAATACGGCCTTCAACTAGAGCATCAAAATTACCGTTTACCGTAATAACAGCTTTTGTACCTTGAATATCAACTTGCCAATTACTTGGAATATGATTAGGTAATTTCGATTTACGTAATGAAAAGGTGATTTGATCATCAGCTGAATTAAGATTCGCTTTGTATTGATAAAGCAAATTATCCGGATCAAATGAATCAATACGGCGCACACAAGTGCCCGCTTTAATTGCAGTAATGATGTCTTCAGTAATAGCACCATCGTCACTCAATCCCATACGACGAGCGAGGTCTTGCCATGTTGATTGCATTGTCTCTTCAGATAGCACATCAGCAATCATCAGTTTGTAGTTATGAAAGCCAGAACTGCGACCAGCAGCATTAATGCCACCTAAACCAACAATTAGCGGTAATTTTGCCATTTTAATATCCTGAGATCGATTTAATACACCGTTTAAAATAGAATATCAGTATTAACCTGTGATTCATTCTATATTTGTGCCAAAATCACTGGCATTTCGGCCATCGGTACGAAAACATTACAATGATGTGTGTTTTATGCACAATTATAGTCAGAGGTGGAATAATGAAAGTCGGTTTTATACTATTTCATAGGGCATTAATTACAGGGATTTCATTAAGTGCAGAAATGCTAACCAGTGCTGCTAGCCTTCGAGATCGTAAGACGCAGCAACAATCCCCATTTGAGATTAAACTAATTGCATCTAGCCTTGAGTCTCCAACTCTTACCGCAGGTATTCGTATTCAACCGAATATGACCTTTGAAGACCCATCTAACTTTGACATTATTATTGTGCCACCGATGTGGGGTAACCCCATCTCATCACTATCAAAACACCCTCAAATTCCCGCTTGGCTTATTAAACAATATCATAATGGTGCACAGATAATTGCAACAGGTACTGGCGTAACTTGGCTGGCTGAAACTGGTTTGTTGAATAATCAAACGGCAACCACCCACTGGTATTTTTATGACAAATTCTCTCAGCGTTACCCACAAATAAAACTTAATCGTCAAGCTTCTATCACTTCAGCTAATGGGTTGTACTGTACTGAAAGTATTAACTCACAAACAGAAATGGTGCTTTATTTAATTTCTAAATATTATGGCCAAAAAATTGCTGATACAATTGAAACCCATTATGGCCATGAAATCAGTAAATCAGGTCATCAGCCTTTTTATGAAATTGGCGGCCAGGTGCAATTTGATGAATCTATCGCACAAGCACAAGATTGGATGCAACGCTATATGTCATTACCGTTAACCTCTAAGCAAATAGCGCAACATTGTGAATTACCACTTCGAAGTTTTAACCGTAAATTTAAAGACCAAGTCGGCCAAGCTCCACATCAATATCTTCGTAAAATTAGAATGGAAACAGCTAAAGAATTATTACGAGACTTTGGAATGTCATTATCTGACGTATCAGAACAAGTAGGCTATAAAGATGCTTATCATTTTTCAACACGATTTCAAAAAGAGTTTAATATTACGCCATCGCAATACCGTAATATGGTAAAAGCAAAAGCCTATAACGTTCAATAATTATCATGGAATAGACAATCAAAAACGCCTAGCAATAATAGCTAGGCGTTCTTAGTATAATAAGTGCTTCTATGACATCGATTAAAACTTTCGACTAGTCACATCTTCGCATTCACCATCAATCACATTTGCAGTCGTTTGACGTTGCTGACGGAACACACTGTTCATAGTTTCATCTTGGCCAGCAAAGCCTTCTGTAAAGTTACTTTCTTCGTATTGCATGCCTTCAGCTGCAAGTTTACGTTTAATAAATGGCTTAGCAATCATTGCCGCAATACCAAGAAACAATGCCATAATCGCAGCAAAAGAAACTGCAAATAAACCGACTACAACAGCAAAAAAACCAGTAAGTAAATTTCTCATGGACACGCCTCTCTAAAATTTCATCAATCAGGCCATTAGGTTATCCTAACGTTTATCTCTTACCTGATAAGTCTGCTTATACAAACATTCATTAAATACTTTTATTATCTGCTTAGATAATAGCTTTCTATAAATGAACCAACAATGAACATAAGCATAAATTTGTTATATAAACTGTGTTTTATTATACTTTATGCAGAAATGAAAGATAAATTTTATAGATAGATAAAACGTTACTATTAGTTTGCTGTTATGGCAGTTTAAACGGCAAAGGCAGCAACACTGTGAATATCACACTGAATACGACTAATTTTATCGTTAGCCAATAAGAAATAAGCGTCTTGTGGCAAATCTTGAGAGAAGACTTCATTGTAAGTCATACCGACATAAACCCCCCTAAATACAGCCCCCGTTAAACCATGCGAAACAACAATAACGTTTTCAGGCACTGAAATATCGGCTAAAAAATCTTCAATGCGATCTTTAACGGCATAATAAGACTCAGCATTTGGTGCCATTAAATACCAATCGTGCTGCTCAAAAAGTCGTGGCTGTTTCGCTTTAAGATCTGGAATATAAGTTTGTTCCCAATCACCTAAACAAAATTCTTGTAAACGTGCATCTTGCACAATCGTATTAGTATCAATACCTATTTGTTCAGCAACTATTTTTGCGGTTTGCATCGCACGACCTAATGGGCTTGAATATATTGTCCATTGACGCTTATTGGCTAATTTATTTTGTAGAGATAAGCCGATCGCAGCAGCTTGTTGTTGTCCTAAGTCCGTTAGATTTGAATTACAATGTCCTTGTAAGCGCTGTTGTGCATTAAAAACTGTTTGACCATGACGTAATAAAAATATGCTTTTTGACATTGTTCCCCCTTGCGTGAGCTTTAGGTTATACCATCAAAGCATCCCCAACAATAACAAACCGAAAAACAAACACTAATAAATTACATTTTTTACGATTACGCTCGACGTTTATTATAAATAAAATTCCTATCAACCCGCCACAAAGCAAACGATTACTATTTTTAACCGACTAATTTAAAACATAAAAATCAAAAAAAACTCTGCTAACCACTCTCTTTATACCTATAAAGCATCATGCTATGATGCCGTTCCTATTTAGCCAACGAACATATAACAGACAATTTAATACGTCTAACCTCTGCTTTGTTATAAGCAATTCGCATCTTTGGCTTATACGGATATAGCCTTTAAGTAATTCATAAAATAATTAAAAATCACTGAGAAACACTAACGACATCAATACAACTTTGTTCTCAGCTGATAAAAATAATAGAGACTATTAATGGTAAATATCATTATTGACGGTAACACATTCAAGGTAAATCAAAGTCTAACCTTGCTCAAAGCAGCTGAAGAATGTGGCATTACAATCCCATCACTATGTAGTATTGACGGTTTTCATCACAACTGTGATTTATGTGATGTTGAAATAGAGCACCGTGGAACAGTAAAAGCATGTCGTATTCACCCGAAAGAAGGGATGGTCGTTACTACAGCATCGACAGCATTAATTCAACGACGTAAACACGCACTAGAACAAATTTTATCCGCACCCAATATCAGTTGCAGCGTTCCACCTTGCCAAGTCGCTTGTCCTGCAGATGTTGATATTCAATCTTATCTCTACTTTATTGCAACCAATCAGCCACAAAAAGCCATTGAAGTCATCAAAAAAACACTGCCAATGCCATTGTCTATTGGTCGTGTGTGCCCCGCTTTTTGTGAAGCTAAATGTCAACGTAAATTAGTCGATGGTTCGATCGCGATTCGCCAAATCAAACGCTACGCTGCTGACATTGATTTGGCATCATTACACGCTTATACCCCAGTCCAAAAAACAGCTAAAGCGCAACATATTGCTATTGTAGGTGCAGGCCCCGGTGGATTAAGTTGTGGTTACTTTCTTAGTAATGAAGGTTACAACGTCACTGTTTTTGAGTCGATGCCTCAAGCCGGTGGCTGGCTACGCTATGGTATTCCCGAATACCGCTTACCCAAAGCTATTTTAGATCAAGAAATTGAGATCATGTGCCGTAATGGTATGAAGATTGAAACGAACAAAAAATTGGGTACTGATTTTACTTTATCATCATTACAACACAACTATGATGCTGTCTGCTTAGCGGTTGGTGCTTCACTTGCCAGTGAAATGCATTATAAAGGTACCGATCTTAATGGGCATTATCTTGGTGTTGACTTTTTAAAAGATCAAATACTGGATAAACGCTACACCATTGGTAAAAAAGTGGCCGTTATCGGTGGGGGAAATACAGCAATTGACTGTGCACGAACAGCGTTACGCTTAGGAGCAGACACCACCCTTATCTATCGCCGCACCCGTGATGAGATGCCGGCTGAATTATATGAAATTGAAGAAGCGGAACATGAAGGGGTTAAATTCTTATTTTTAACAAACCCTGTCGAGAATATTGCTGATAACAATGGTCATATTTGCCAAGTGAAATTAGAAACAATGGCGTTAGGTGAACCGGATGCTTCTGGACGCTGTTCACCAAAAGCAACCGGTGAATATATCTATGCAGAATTTGATACAGTAATAGCGGCTGTATCACAAAAAACCGATACTGATTTTTTAAATAACGATACCACAGAGCTACCAATGAGTCGTTGGAATACACTCAATACCGATGAGCACACCATGTATTCTGGCGTTGATAACATCTTTGGTATTGGCGATTTTCGTCGAGGTCCAGCGACAGCAATCGAAGCCATCGCAGATGGCCGTAAAGCCGCACAAGCAATCGATATGCAATTTGGTGGCAACATGGAAAAACTCTACACTGAGTCATTCCGTGAACGCAATGTGACTCGTGGACATTTAATCCGCCCGAATCATGTCGACAAACTTAAAAATATTATGCGCTCATTACTTGCAGATAATAACGCAACCGATATTGAAGCTCAGCTTGAACATGCCTTAACACACGTTATGCGTAATAAAATGTCAGAGCTACACGTACATGCTCGTCATTTAAGTTTTAATGAAGTAGAGACAGGCTATAGCCATAGTGCGGCGATGAATGAAGCTAAACGTTGCCTAAGCTGTGGTTGCCATGATGGTAATGACTGTAAGTTACGCCATTATGCAACAGATTATCATGTTGATAAGAAATTAATTATCAGTGGATTACGCCCAATAACGGCTTAACTATAATTTTATTATAAAAAATATTTTAGTCATAAAAAAGCCACTGCCCGTGTTTGTTGTAACAGCAAACACGGTCAGTGGCTTTTATTTAGGCTAAATTAGCCAACCAAATTCATTGGGCGCAATTTCACAGACTCAAATAATTTATATTCTTCTGCTGTGGTTAAAAAATTCAAAAAATGCGCACTTTCTAAATGATCATCAAGATGTGCTTGAGAAAGCCACACTTCTTGCATTACAAATAAACCTTCAACATTTTGATCAACGAATAACTGGTAGCTCTCACAACCTTTTTCTAAATGCGTCGGTGCAATCAACGATTCTAACAATGCTTGTGCTTTTTCAATACAGCCTGGATTTGCTTTAATTTCTGCTAATAGGTAAATCATTGTTTAACACTCCGTAAAAATTTGTTCGTCATGCCAACGTGATTTAGGTACGTTAGCATTAAAATCATCTGCACTATGATAGCCAACAGGCACGACCACTAAACTAGTAAAGCCTTGTGGGCTAAGATTAAACTCTTCATCTAAAATATCACGATCAAAACCTTCAATAGGGACAGCATCAATACCCATCGCAGCAACACCTAATAACAATGAACCAATATTCAAGTACACTTGTTTTTGCATCCATTGATCAGCATCACCTAAGCTTTTTCGATGTAAGTCAACAAAAAAAGTACGTCCATCAATCATACGTTGTTTTGATTGTTCGTTAGAAAAACGGCCATCTTGCTGTTCAGCTGCTAATAAGTCATTTAGATAATCATCATCAATAGCTATTTTTGAGCAAAAAACGAGCACATGTGATGCATCCAACATTTTGGGCTTATTGAAGACATAAGGCCCTTCCGCTGCTTTGGCTATACGTTGCTTAGAATCATCAGTTGCTGCGACAATAACATGCCAAGGCTGTGAATTTACACTAGAAGCACTTAATCGAATCAACGCTTTGATTTGTTGTAATTGATCATCTGTTAATTTACGTGATGGATCAAAGACTTTGGTTGAATAACGCTTTTTTGCAGCATCAACAATAGTCATATTATTTTCCTAGTACGATACGTTCTTTAATCCATACCATACTCTTTCATGATAAAAAGGAAAACCTCTCTAATAATTAGTCGATTTTCCAAAATCACATTTATACAATATTACATTTAAACAGTAGGCGTTAACTCAACATCAAATCATCATCAATCATTTTAAATCCAGCCTGACGACCCAGTTCATACCCTACATTCAGTTTTTTTACGTCGCGCGTTAAACGTTTTATTAAAAATTCTTTATTCGGTACGATAGCCGTAATACGACAATCAGCAGGTGGATTACGAATAAAATACAATGCTTTATTATAACGTGATTCTTTTGTGAGAAACTCTTGACCAAACACTGGAGTTGTTTTAAATATTTTACGTGTTAGCCAAGGAACTTGATGGCTATGAACAAAATTAGCCTGTGCGTGCGACAAAATAACCGTAATATCACGTGCACCGCGACGATAAGCTTCAATTACAGGTATCGGATCAGCAATACCACCATCACTCATGGCAATACCATCTACTTTAGGAAAATTTCGATAAACAATTGGTAAGGCGCATGTCGCTGTCATCAAGCTTTGTAGGTTGTCCCGCTTAACTTCGATGTAGTCAGCATTGCCCGTGACAATATTGGTCGTAGTGGCAAATAAAGGAATACCTTGACTTTCATATTTGTCGATTTCTAATGGTAGATTATTAATACTTTCAGACCATAACCAGTCAATATCGATGAGGTTGCCACCTTTAGCAAAACGAAAATAATTAATAAACGCTTTGCTACGTGCATACTCAGTAATGACTTGATAATTTCGCTTATGGTTTTTACATAAGTAGCCCATTAACACCATTGATCCAGCCGACACACCAATCGTAAAATCAAATGGGTTATAATCTTTTTCTAGAAATGCATCTAAAACACCCGTAGCAAAAATACCACGCATGGCACCACCTTCAACAACTAAAGCACGCTTAGGTGTATCAGTCATAAACATTTATCCTTATAAGTCATGAACCAATTAACATTTAATTGCATATGGAATTAGAATATCAATATAAGGCAAATATTACTGCACCGAATAACAGAAACTGCCTCTTTTTATTGCATCCTTAATTTTCATAGGTATATAGCAACTAACAATAGTATGTTTAGTCAACATATACGTTATTTCAACTTATAAAAATAAAGTAGGATCAATGCTTATTACTCATTTATTGTGATTGCATTGATAAAACAGGCATCAAGGCATTGTTGGCAATGTGTACACTTTGTACTATCAATCGTTGGCTTTTTATCTACCAACCATGAAATGGCCTGCTCAGGGCAGACATCAGCACAACTTTCGCAATAACCATAAAGATTATCGCAAGTATTACTAATAACTAATCGTGATGGTGCCTCAACAGGTTGACGTGCAAAGTGGGTAAATAATTGGCGTCGACTATATTGCTTTGATTCACGCATTAAAATATATCTTACCTGGTACTATTTCAGCATTAAACGTTTCTGTAAGAGCCACAATAAAAGCTTGTCCTAACTCAGCTAACTCACGGTAAGCTCCAGAAGGAGCCGCTTGTTGAAGTAGCGTTAAGTAATGTGGTGCCCAAGGCAATAAATGTTTAGATAACAGTTCAGTAACCGCATCCAAATTATTATCTTCAATTAAACTTGCGATCACCATTAGCATGAGCCCGAATTGATCTTCTGGTTCATTGTGACTCGTTTCAAATTTAATGCCGTATTGTTGCAAAAATTGTCGAAAATGTAGTGTTGAATCCCCAAAGACGACAGACTCTTTATCTAAGTAAACCGACCCCCATGGTGGCGCTTTCATCTCCCCTATTCCAGTAAATAATTCATCATGCCATACCGATAAAGTATGGGGATCCGTGGCCGAAATTGCCGCTATCGTGGTATCAAACTGAGTAAAACCAGTATGATCCAAGCTTAATACTGCACTAAGGCCAACTGTTTCATACTGACTTGGATGGTAATAAAACAACCCACCAATAACCCTACTCAATGTTTTTATATTTTCCATATCGCTACAAATGAACATCATTTCTCATAATCTATTAATTTACATCGTTAAGTTAATAATGCGTTGAAACTATCTTACATATATTGACATAAAACAATAAATGATAATTTTATAAAGGCATACTTTCTCCTCACAAAACAAAAAGCAATGTCTTAAGGGGATAATGTGACAGATTCAAAAAAGCCACTTAGCGTCAGCCGTCGTAGCGTGCTAAAAAGTGGGTCTTTATTAGCAGCCGCTGCTGGAGGAATGTCCCTACCATTCACTAGCGTTAAAGCGATTGCCAAAGAAACCCCAGCAAAACCCGATGAAAAGATTGTGTGGTCATCATGTACGGTGAACTGCGGTTCTCGCTGTCCTTTACGTATGCATGTCGTTGATGGTGAGATAAAATATGTTGAAACGGATAACACAGGTGATGATGTTTTCAACCATTCTCATCAAGTCCGTGCCTGTCTACGTGGCCGTTCAATGCGTCGTCGTGTCTACAACCCTGATCGCCTTAAATACCCATTAAAACGTATCGGTAAGCGTGGTGAAGGTAAATTTCAGCGTATTAGTTGGGATGAAGCATTCGATATTATTGGCAACAGCTTAAAACATACCATCAAAGAATATGGTAATGATGCGGTTTATCTTAACTACGGTACAGGCACACTTGGTGGCACTGTGACGAAAAGTTGGGATCCATCTAGCACGCTAATTGCAAGAATGATGAACCTTTGTGGTGGTTACCTAAACCATTATGGTGACTACTCAGCAGCCAATATTGAGCGTATGAGTGACTTTTTCTACGGTTCATTTATTGATAACAACAGTGTTGACGATGTGCAAAATGCTGACTTGTGCATTATGTTTGGTAACAACCCAGCTGAAACGCGCATGTCTGGTGGTGGCCAAGTTCATAGTTTTGTTGATGGCCAAAAAATCAACCATACCCGTACAATTTGTATTGATCCTCGATACACTGATACCGCTGGCGGTCGTGAAGATCAATGGGTTCCAATTAAACACGGAACAGATGCCGCTTTATGCGCCGCTATTGCCCATGTATTAATTGCTGAAAATAAAGTTGATCAAGCTTTCCTTGATAAATATTGTGTTGGTTATGATGCCAAAACATTGCCGGCATCAGCACCGAAAAACGGCAGTTACAAAGACTATATTGTCGGTAATGGCGACGATAAAACACCAAAGACTCCCCAATGGGCTGCGCCTATTACAGGTATTCCTGCTGACATTATCATTAAATTAGCCCGTGAAATTGGTAACTCAAACCGCACTTACATCACGCAAGGTTGGGGATTACAACGTTCAGCTAATGGTGAACAAGCTTGTAAAGCAATCATGATGCTGTCACTTCTGCGAGGCCAAGTGGGTCTTCAAGGTGGTGGTACAGGAGCACGAGAAGGTAGCCATAGTTACCCTTTTGTTCGTTTCCCTAAAGTCGCTAACCCGGTAAAAGCCTCTATCCCGATGTTCCTTTGGACTGATGCGATTTTCCGTGCTCATGAAATGACCGATAAAACAGACGGCATCTTAGGCGCAGAAAAACTCAAAAATCCGATTAAATTTATCTGGAACTATGCTGGTAACTGTTTGATAAACCAGCATTCAGATATCAACCGTACCCATGATATTCTACAAGATGAAAAAGCCTGTGAAATGATCGTTGTTATCGATAATCACATGACCTCATCCGCTAAATATGCAGATATTGTTCTACCTGACTGTACTACATCAGAGCAATCTGACTTCTGTATGGATGGTGCTGCTGCATCTATGCCTTATTTCATCTTCGCTAGCCAAGCCATCAAACCCCGTTTTGAATGTAAGCCAATCTACGACATTATGTCTGGTGTGGCTAAGCGTATGGGTGTTGAAAAAGCCTTTACTGAAGGACGTACTCAAGAGCAATGGTTACAGTGGATGTATGCTGAAACTGTTAAGCAAAATAATGACGCAAACTTACCTGATTACGACACAATGCGTAAACAAGGGATCTATAAGAAACAATTTGATCGTCCGTATGTGCCATATGAAGATTTCCGTGCCGATCCCATTGCCAATCCACTTGCAACACCATCAGGAAAAATTGAAATCTATTCCGAACAGCTAGCAGTTATAGCAAAAGAATGGACCCTAAGTGACGATGAAAAGATCACTCCTATCGCTGAATATCATTCAACGTTTAATGGTTGGGATTCAAAAGATCGTGAACAATTCCCGCTGCAATTAACGGGTTTCCACTATAAAGCTCGTGCCCATTCAACTTATGGCAACGTTGATATTTTAAAAGCCGCGGCGCCACAAGAATTATGGATGAACCCTATTGATGCGACTCCTCGTGGCATTAAAAATGGCGATCTTGTCAGTGTCCGTAGTAAACAGGGTGAAGTGAATGTTCGCGTAAAAGTAACACCTCGTATTATGCCCCATGTTACCGCTCTTGGAGAAGGCGCTTGGTATTCACCTAATAGTAAAGGTGTCGATCAAGCAGGTTCAATTAATGTATTAACCACTAGCCGTCCAAGTCCATTGGCGAAATCTAATCCATCTCACACCAACCTTGTTGAAGTGAAACTTGTGAAAAGCATGGGAGTTGCATAATGACACCGAAAAAACAATACGGCTTTTACATCGATTCAAGTAAATGTACGGGTTGCAAAACTTGTCAATTATCGTGCAAAGACAATAAAGATCTAGGTATTGATCGTAACTTCCGTCGAATCTATGAGTATGTTGGAGGTAACTGGAGTGAGAACAATGGTGTATTCCGCCAAGATGTTTTCTCCTATTACCTATCGATTTCATGTAATCACTGTGATGATCCCGCTTGTACAAAAGTATGTCCGTCTGGCGCAATGCATAAGCGTGAAGAAGATGGCTTAGTGGTCGTTAATGAAGATGTTTGTATAGGCTGTAAATATTGTCATATGGCATGTCCTTATGGCGCACCACAATATAGCGAAGAAAAAGGTCATATGACCAAGTGTGACGGCTGTTTTGAACGCGTCGCTGAAGGGTTAATGCCTATTTGTGTTGATAGTTGCCCACTGCGTGCGATTGAGTTTGGCGAGATCGGCGAATTACGTAAAAAATACGGCACTAACGCTAATTGTGCACCATTACCTGATTCAAACATTACCCATCCAAACTTAATCATTAAGCTAAATCCAAATGGTAAACCCGTTCATGATACCAGTGGATTTCTACAAAACCCTCGGGAGGTAAAATAATGTTGTATCCTGAATTACCTTTAGTCGTGTTTACTGTGCTGGCACAAACTGCTGTTGGTGGCTATATCACTATGGCTGGCCGTTTATCTCAAATGGACTCAACAGCAAAACAGCGTCAACCACTAGTGCTTAGTATGTTTATTTTATGGGCTTTTATGGCCTTAGGTTTCGCCGCATCAACCATGCACCTTGGTAGCCCTTTACGTGCATTTAATGCATTAAACCGTGTCGGTCACTCAGGTTTATCAAACGAAATCCTAACCGGTAGTTTATTCTTTGCTTTAGGTGGTATTTATTGGCTTGCAGAACTGTTTAAAATAGCAAGTGAGCATGTATTAAAAATCGCCCGTATTGTTGTTACTATTGCTGGTATTATTTTTATGGCAGCGATGATCAAAGTCTATTTGATCAATACCGTTCCGGTATGGGATAGCAGTTTTACTTATGTTGAGTTTATTGGCACTGTATTAATGTCAGGTGTATTACTTGGTTACGTGCTATTGAACCTAACAGGTGCTGCCAGCCCTACACTAAATGCTAAATTAGCCACATTTGGTGTCGTGATAATCTTACTTCATCTTGTGATAACAGCGTGGCAATTAGTGAGTATAGCTGAAATAACAACGTCAATTCAAACAGGTGCCGAGCATTTAGCTATCTACTCAGGTTCAATTATTACCCGTTTAATCTTACTCGTTATTGCGGGTGGTTTGTGGTTATTCTCTGCATTTAAATCATCACAAACGACATCTGTTACGGCTCTAAGTAGCCTTGCTTTTGTGATTATGTTTGCTGCAGAAATCATCGGACGAGGCGTGTTTTACGGCTTACACTTTACCGTAGGGCTATTATAATTTAATCGATTATATCAAGTTTAGAATAACGAAATAATAATGCCATATTGCCTCATCTATCAGTGTCACAGATAAGGCATATGGCTTTTTTTTAATCTTTTTGACGACCGTAAACTTTAACACCAGCACGTGTACCGTCAGAATTGCCGTACACCTCTAACTTCTTCACACAACGTTTGTATGAAAACTTACGCCAACTTGTTTCCTGGTTTTTCTTCAGATCACGATAAAAAGAGATATTACGCGTTTCACCATTTCTAAACGTTACTTTAATACGTTCTAGATGTAAGTTACGCTCTGCTTTAACTTTAATGGCATCGGTATTACGACACACTACTAATGGTATTTTTGCGCCATGCTCACCGATTTCAAGTAAAATAGTACGTCCAAGTGTAATTTGGTCATAGGCATGTGCTGCAGACATGCTGCCAAAAAAACTTACAGCAACAAACAGATAAGAAACCGCTTTTTTTATAGTCATGATCTAATTAAATAAATGAACGAGAAATGGCCGCTATCGTAGCCTAAATTCACAAAAAAACGAGTCATCATTTAAAATTTTAGTAAAACAATGATCACACATTGCTATTACCAATATTTAATAATGCGTCAATATTAACTATAAAAAATAATCTCCATTGATTTTCATTGTTAATTAAACATTATAAAAACATTAACCCCATTTATTTAACAAACTTGACGTGTTTTTATTTATTAAAAACGATGAGTTATCTGATAACCCATCGTTATTTATTAATCTATTATTAAGCTGCTGTTTTATTATTTAAGTATGATTTAACAGCTCGAAAGCTTGCCGCAAAAGTGAGACCTATGGTAATTAGTGGAAAAACAAACATCAGCGGTTTTAGCGTTGTCATAATCGCCATAGCAGGTTCTGTCGTTGGTTGATAAAGAGGAACATAGTAGATAATGCTATAACTAAAAAAACGGTTGCGACAATCACACCAAATAGCCATGATTCATCCGTCAATTGAGCAAAAAGTCTTCCATAACGTTCAGCGCCTGATTTACTTATACCAACCAATTTCACCCTCCTTTATTATTTTTATTTAGTTACGGTATAAAGTAACAATATGTTGTGTACTAAATTCAACCATATCGCCATTAACAAACGTAACTAATCCAATATCGGTGCTATCGTCAATCACTTCCCCTTTAATGATTTCTGAATGGCACTCTATAATCTTCACTTTGATTTCATCACGATTTGAACGAAGTTTTACGGTTTCTCCCACTTCAATCGGCTTATAAATATCAACCGGTGCTTTTCCAAAAAAAGATCTCGGCCCTTTTACATCATCCCACTGCATCGTCATTTCCTTATGATGAATACCTACAAACTTACCTTTATTTCATTCTAATATCGCAAGAATAATTTATATAATCGTTTTATTATCACTTTCATTGACTCTTTAATTAACAATCTAAGGCTATAATTTATATAACTAAATATTGCATCATGTTAATCATTACTAAACAATACAAACCTAGTGGCATATTATTATCTGTAAATTGTTTAAGAGTATATTAAACAAAAGCTGTTCTGTGACTAATCCCACAAAATCACAAGTGACTTATGTGCTACCAAACTAAATCAATAATACGTTCATCAGCAATGTAATAAACAATATCGCCAGCTTTCAATATTGTCGTTAAACTAGGATTAATCTCACAAGTTTTACCTTGTTGCTGCACTGCAATTATGATAGCTTCATGATGCTTTTTAAATGTGTAATATATTGATTCTAAAGTGATATCAACAATATTTTCAGGAACCTCAATTGAGTATTGAGTTTGACCTTTATGTGCACTTACCAACTCAGAATGAATAAAACTTGAACCTTTATCTATAACTGATTTAGCCACTAATTCCGTTGATAATGAGGAGATACATTCTGAATTAGGACAGTATTTATGTAACAAATCTCGTTTAATCGCATCATCAAAGTGCGCCACTAAATGTGCATCACTATTTTGTTCAGCAATAAATAAACTCACGGTTAATGTTGCATCGTCTAAATCAGTATCTACAATTACAGCACTGGCAGTTGAAAGACTGGCACGTTCCATTTCAATAGCATCTGTAAATGAATTAACCCGTACAAAGTGTACATCAGTATCAAAGGGGGATTCATCATATTCACAAGAAACCACCACGACTTCACGTCGCCCTTGTTCTTCCCTTTTTAACATCTCAAGTAAATGAGGTGTACGACGACTATTAATACCTATAACAATAATATGATTATCTAAATTCAAATTTTGTTTACCTCTTCGATTTGCACGCCAAAAATCAGTAAAAAAAACGGCTATTTTACCAATTGATAATGCGAATAATCCTACACCACACGGAATAATAAATAAGGCTGCAAATAGTTGTCCTTGTGCTGTTATTGGACTTAAATCACCATAACCAACAGTACTACTGGTCGTCACTATATAGTAAATAAAACGAGCTATTTCATCAGTTAAATGTGCTTCATGCGTAAAAACCAATCCAAACCAACTTAGTACCACATACCCACTGACAAGTAGCATTAATGTATATCTATTAATGGCCATAAAATGCTTATCAATGATCTGTTTTATGAGCTTTAATAGCGTATGCATATCCCTTCCCTTTGATTTATATAATGTTCATAGTGTAGCGAATACTAACGCCACTGTATGTTGCCATGGGTAATATTTGTGAGTGTGATACACAGTCATGTCCTTTCTTCTATCTAACCATATAATCACTTTATTCTAACTAAACTTTTATTTTTTGATTAAATTTTAATCACCCATATGATTTTTAACTGTTCGATCTTGATCTTTTAATATTTAAATTTTCAGGATTTATTTAGATATTTGCGTATCTTTATTTACTTATCATTATCTTATGAGTGTTTTTTGAATTAATATCTAATTTAATATAAATTATTAATAATTTGGCTTCGTTTTCTTATTTGCAATAGGTGGGTAATTAGAATTACAATAAAAAAATAATTTATTTATGTAAAATCAATAAGAAATATTAACTATGTATTTTAAAGTCACAAACTTAAATAATCTCTCAGATATTGAACTTGAATTTAGTATTTTAAACAGCTCTAATCTCATTGGATTATCTGCATTTGAGCGCTATAATTGCATTCGGTTAGTTCTTGCTATTTTAGATTCATCAATTCAAGCAATAACGGATATTTCATTTGATAAAGTATCCATCATCATTAATAAAGATGAAATTATACATACCGTAACTTACACTCAATTAACCAATAAATTTTACTATTCTAGTTGCCAATATAATAACAAACATCCTGCTATTTTAAATTTTCTTGAGTAAAAAGCAGTATGCCGATAACTATTTAATTAATAATTATCGGCATACTGCTTTTTAATGTTTAATATTATCCGTAAATTTCTATCTTTTCAGGGTAGTAATATTCGCCTTTATCATCATAAGCCTGACGTTCAGAACAAATTGATACGGTTCGAAAAGACACAGAATTACACTCAAGACATTGAATTATTTGGTTTTTACAATTCCAATATACATCTTCATCAGCTGTAGTCGTACCAAATTGCTCAATTGAGGCTAATATGTAATGTTCGGTTACCTTAATGCACTGATTACACATTACGTGATGCTTACTTTTATCACAGTTAATAACATTAGTATCATATATTATATTCATGATTATATTCTCTGGATACTTTTACTCTTTTCTCTTCATTATTTACATCAATAAATCTATTTTACAATTTGTTGCTTATCTAACCATCTTAAAATTGTTGAATGTGCTATTTGAATATTTGCATTCGTAATTAACCACCGTTGAAGTTCAGCAACGCTAGCCCCCGCTTTATAAAGTTCTAATAATTCATATTTAAACTTATCAAGTCTAGATACTCTATTAACAGATTTTCGATTGCGAATAGCTTTCGTTTGAGCCTTCAGTGCTAATAACTCTGATGCTACATTAAAATCAGACATTAACTCTCCATTTATAATAACTGAATGGTTGAAAAAGTAATACATAGTCCACAATATCGCCTCAAAATAATTACAATTCTTTTAAAATGAGGCGATTTTTAAATTTTTTAGTTTATATTGTGTTCTATATTATTGAGGGGGTGTACTTTCACAATTAGATACAACTATATCCATTTGAATAAGAGCATCCATTGGTATTGCAGATACACCTATAACAGTTCTGGCAGGAAGTGCCTCTTCAAAAAATGATGTATAAATTTCATCAACAAGATCAATATCCTGTATATTTTTAAGCTGAATATTAACTTTCACAATGTCATCCATAACATGATCAACACTTTCGATAATAGCTTTAATATTATTGAGACATTGCTTTGTTTGCGCTTGTATATAGCCATCTACAACTGTTAACGTTTTAGGATCTAATGGCAATTGCCCTGAAATATGATTGTAATGAGAAAATGCCACTGTATGCGAATAAGGCACTGCTGGTGCATTTACACTATTACTTGCTTCGATAACAAGTAAGCGACTATCTTCAGGTAATTGTGGCGGTGTACCATCGCCATGTGATACCACAGTGTCAACTTGTAATAATGCACCTACAGGTAAATCCTCAACAACAACGAAAGTTCGAGCTGGAATATAATCACCAAAAAATGTATTACAAACATTATTTATAATGTAAACATCTTTAACATTTTTAATATAAATCGTTGTTTTCACTACATCATCAAGAACATGATCAATACTATGTAATATAGTCTTTATATTATTTAAACATTGCTTTACTTGTGCTTTAATATCACCATTAATAATTTCATTCGTTTTAAAATCTATCGGTAATTGAGACGATAAATTATTATAATGAGAAAATGCGACTGTTTGCGTTGCCATCTTATCACTTGGTGCATTATCTGTATTTCTAGAGACTTTAATTAATGCACAAGGTTGTTGTGGAGCGGTTCCATCTCCATTTGAAATTAACGCATCTATCTGTATTAACGCATCATCATCAGGTAAAGCCTCAATAACAGCAACAGTACGTGTCGGTAAAATATCATTGAAAAAGGTTTTGTATACTTCATCTATTATCTTAAGATTAGAAATATCTTTAATAAAAATATGAATTTTAACCACATCATCCATGGTATGATTAATTTTTTCAATAATGGCTTTAATGTTATTTAAACATTGTGTAGTTTGTTCTTTTATACCACCTATAACCATTTTCCCCGTATTAGGGTCTAGCGGTAATTGAGCTGATATATTATTATAATGAGAAAATGCAACACTTTGAGTTGAGACTAAATTTTGGGGTGCATTTTTCGTATTTCGTGAATTTTTTATAATATTATGTGCCATATTATATTTATCCTAAAATAGTTTATGTATTATTATTTGTTTTTGAATTATTTTATAAGGTAAATAAGAAAAGCAGAGTATATAAAGTAATTTTTTCCATTTTTAATTTTTATCTAAAATAACATATAGTTTTGAGCTAATGGTAATTCATACATTGGTTCACATTCTAAAAGCTCACCATTTGCCCACACACTAAATGTTTTAGGATCTACTTTAATTTCAGGGGTACAATGATTATGAATCATATCTTGTTTTGATATATTTCGAGTATTCTTAATACCACTAATAATTTTTTGTAACTGTAACTTTTCAGGAAGTCCTGCATCAATCGCGGCTTGAGACATAAAAGTAATCGACGTCTTCATTTTCGCTTTGCCGTAAGCCGCATACATTGGGCGATAATGAACAGGTTGTGGTGTAGGTAACGCACCGTTAGGATCTCCCATTTCAGCCATTACAACCATACCACCTTTAATAATTAATGATGGCTTAATACCAAAAAATCCAGGGTCCCAAAGAACAAGATCGGCTAATTTTCCACATTCAACCGAGCCTACATCATGAGACAAACCATGAGTAATGGCTGGGTTAATGGTGTATTTAGCAATATACCGTTTGATCCTATTATTATCTGATTTACTAGAGTCTCCTTCCAATGCACCTCTTTGAACTTTCATTTTATGAGCTGATTGCCAAGTGCGGCTGATAACTTCTGCAATTCGCCCCATAGCTTGAGAATCAGAAGTCATTAATGGAATAGCCCCAATATCATGCAAAATATCTTCAGCCATCATGGTACCCTTTCTGATTCGCGATAATGCAAAATCCAAATCTTCAGGTATTTTAGGGTCTAAATGATGACAAACCATGATTAAATCTAAATGCTCATCAACGGTATTAATTGTATAAGGCATTGTAGGAGTAGATGATGATGGAATAATATTATTCACGCCACATGCTTTTAAAATATCAGGAGCATGACCACCGCCAGCACCTTCAGCATGATAGGCATGTATAGTGCGATCATCTAAAACATCTACCGTATCTTCAAAAAAGCCACTTTCATTTAAACTATCAGTGTGTATCGCAATTTGAATATCGTATTCTTCAGCCAGTTTTAAGCTTGTATCGATGGTCGCTGGTGTACACCCCCAATCCTCATGTATTTTTAAGCCCACAGCACCCGCTAAAATATGTTCTTTTAATGCTTCAGGCTCACTGCTGTTCCCTTTACCTAATAAACCCACATTAATTGGAAGTTCATCAATAGCTTCAAGCATGCGATGCATGTTCCAAACACCAGGAGTCATATTCGTTGCAAGGCTTCCTGCAACAGGGCCAGTACCACCACCAATTAATGTTGTTAAACCACTGGATAACGCTTCTTCTACCTGCTGTGGACAAATAAAGTGAACATGCGTATCAACACCACCGGCTGTAATGATTTGTCCTTCACCTGCAATAACCTCTGTGTTCGGACCAATAACAATATCAATATTCTCTTGAATATCTGGGTTACCCGACTTCCCAATCCCAACAATACGACCGTCTTTAATACCAATATCAGCTTTAACAATTCCCCAGTGATCAATAATAACCACATTGATAATAACAACATCAACACAATGCTCACTCGTTAACTGGCTTTGCCCCATTCCATCACGAATGACCTTACCGCCACCAAACTTCATTTCTTCGCCGTATTGCGTAAAATCTTGTTCTATTTTTGCCCATAATTCAGTATCCGCTAATCGAATGCTGTCACCAACGGTTGGACCAAACATTGAAATATAATCATTTTTTTGAATAATATTAGTCATTTTTTTGTCCTGCTTTTTGTACAAACTTCCCTTGAAAACCTGCGATGTTTTTTGCTCCAGAAAATTCGACTAACTCTACATCCATTTTTTGTCCTGCAAGTACTCGAATTGACATACCTGCAGCAATATTAAGATGGTAACCTTTTGTCAGTTCACGATTAAATTTCAGCGCATAGTTTGTTTCATAGAAATGATAATGTGAGCCAATCTGAACAGTTCTATCACCACAATTTTCAATAGAAATCGATATTGTATTTCTATTTTCATTAATACAAATTTCATTTATTTGTTTATTACAAATAATTTCACCCGCAATCATTGCTATCTCTTATTTAATTGGATTATGTATGGAAATTAATTTAGTGCCATCAGTACAAGTACATTCAACTTGAACATTTACAATAAGATTCTTTATTCCTGGGCGAATGTCATCAGCGCTTAATAACGTAGTGCCATAATCCATTAATTCAGCAACAGTTTTACCTTCCCTTGCACCTTCGACAATCATTCCAGAAATATAAGCAACCGCTTCTGGATAATTTAATTTCAGATTATTGTCTTTACGCATCTTAGCTAATAAAAATGCTGTAAATAACATAAGCTTATCTTTTTCTCTTGGCGTTAACTTCATTGATTTATTGTCTCAATATTTTATTAATAATGAAAATTATTTAACTTTTATAAATTTAAATCAAGCACTAATGTTACTCTTATTTAATATTGATTGTTGCACTTATAACTTAAGGTTTTTATATAACACATCAATAAACTCAAATAACAAGAACAGAAATTTATGCCTCAATAAATTATAAGCATATTATTTAATAACTTATAATAATGGCACAATTAATCACGCATATTTTTGCATCTACAGATATATTAATTAGTTATAAATATAAATAATTAAATAATTAGAGGTTTTTTGATTACACCTAATATTAGGCTTAATTGTCCTTTCGCAAATAAATTACATCTTTATTTAATTACTAGCAAGTAATATATATATCAAAATAATTAAGTATTTCACACTTTGAGCGCAAAACTAAAAAATGCGCTTTAATAATATTAAAATCATTATGATTAGATCATTTTTATTCTTTTATATAAGCAAAAAAAAATTGATAATTAATTTATTAACAAAATATTAACATTAAAGATGGCAAAATGAAAAACAAACAGAATTAAGTTATTTTGTATTAAAAATCAAATGGTTAAGAAAAACAAAAATATATTATCAAAACAAAACCAAGCCAATAAGCATGCTTGTGCATAGTAAGACTAATCTTCATTCGTCAAATCTTTTAACCAAAAAAGGAGCCCTGCAATGCACAAACTTAACACGGTTGGTACAACTAATGCATAACTTAATGAGAACGTCATCAATTGACTGCCAACAATCGCGCCAATAAAAATAGACAGCCATAAGCAAAACTGTTTAATAAAAATGTTTTTATCACCTTGCCCCAATAACAGCATTGCAAACTCCCGTCCGGTATTGGCAAGAAAAGCTGTCGCAAATGTTAGTGGCATTGCTTTACTGATAGTGATCCTTAATGCAATGTTTTGTATACCCATAGCAAAAGCTAGTATAAAGTTCGTTACCATAGGTATAGTTATTGGTTCGATAAATACAGTACTGCAGAGCAAGACAGAAACAGAACTCATCACTAACCAACGGTAATTGTTTTTCTGCAATACAGCAATCATTTCACCGACAGTGATACCAGTAACAAACAGCAAAATCACCCCTATATAAGACATTGATTGCCCATATTGATGGTTAGAAAGCAACATCGCTACATGCGTTGTATTGCCACTCATAAAAGAGACAAATAAACCATTTTTAAGATGAATAAAGCCAATAGCATCAACAATACCGGCTAAGAACAATAACATGAAGGGCATCGCTGCCAGAGTAGCAGACTTAATTACGGATAGATTCAATGGCTTATAAGGTCTATAGAAATAATAATGAACTAAGTATTACATTTATTTTATATATTTAACATACAGCGAAGTATCAACATATGAACAGATTAGATACCGACAACATAACTCGCCCGTTTTTGATGTCAAAAACATTAAAATGGCGACTACATATATGCACTCGCCATAAAATAATAAAAAGAATTTATCTTATTTACTTAAAAACTCTTCAATTTGTTCAGAAGTAAGATCAATACCCATTTTATAATATTCACTGATCTGACTAGCAGTTACAAAATAGGTATTTGGATATGATGCTTTAACTTCATCGATAAATGCATTTAAGCCATCCACTTCAGCAGGAATAGATAAAGACTGGCGATGTAAATAAATACCAAAGGGTGGTCGTGACGTATCATTATAATGATTTAAGAAATTTTCCATCCAAATGTTCTTCGCTTCATCAGCAGTACAACTTTGATTACAAGCACCAAATACAGTATCCATAACATTTACAATTTTGCCATTGATGTATTTGTGACCCATAAATAATTGATTACTTTTAGGCTGTGTTGCTACGGTATATTTAGGATAACCACCATCTTCCCAATTAAACTGCTCTTTTTGAGTAAAATCACAATGTACGTTATCCCAACCACCAGGTGCTGATGTACAATGTCGAACACCTTTTCTTGGTAACGTTTTCTCTGGTGGTGCAGACAATGAAGAATCATAGTTAATATTTAATTGATTCATTATTCCTTGTAAGTGGCTTAAAGAAACATTCTTATTATCTCGATCCCAGCCACTGCTGTTTGTATCTAAAAATGGCGCTCTAAAGCCTTTGATTTTATCGTTAGGAACCCCTGATGCCACCAAGAAGTTATAATTATTTTTTAGCTCATTTTCAATTTGAACTTGTGTTAACGGCTCACCTTGATTTCCCGATGCAATAGCAGGATGAGAATAAGTATGTAAGGCAAACTCGTGCCCTTTCTTATATAGATTATTGATAGATTGAGGGTTACTTACACATTGAGGATTACCTGTTGTTAAGCCATCATCATTAACACAAACAATATCAAGCATGGATTCATCATATATCCACCCGCCGGCTTGCTGCACAACATTGACATAAAATGTTACAGGAATAGAACTATTCAATTGAGCAACACTTTTTTCCATCTCCTGGTTCACACCATCATCAATACTAATAACAACAAATTGTGGCTTATTAGTTTCTATTGATGCAAAAGTAGAAAATGACACTGTTGTTAATAAAAGACATACTAAATGTTTGTTTTTCAAGCTGAACATAATGACCTTAAAAATATAAATAAATTTCGGGGGCATCATATATTAGTATGCATCACGTTCAATATTATATATGTAATAGATTATGTCGGTTTTAATTGATATGTAACATTTAGCATATTAGTTATATGTAAGCTTATGATTAGACTAATTATATAACATATTAATAAGTGTAACTGCTTTCATATCTAATATATCAAAAACTAAACAGCCATATTATCTCTAAAAAACTGATACAAATCCCACGAATTAAACGTTAAATAGTAGTGAGAATCTCATTGTAGAAATGAATAGTTAATTGATTACCTACAACGTCGGTTTTTTAAATGTTTCTAATACTTTTTGTTGTCCAAATAAAGTAGCAAACTCTGTCAGACTTAATCCTGATTTATTTCGATGATCACCATAACTGCAATCAGCCTTATATAACGTTTTAGCTATTTTCACTTCACCTTTGATTAATGCCCCCATAAATGCAGTATTTCCTCTTTTGTCTTCAATACAAGCATTAGCACCTTCTTTAAGTAATAAATCAACTGATGATTCATGACCGTAATAAGCTGCAACCATCAATGCAGTATAACTCTGAGCATTAGGCTCATTGATAGGAAATCCAGCATGAATAAATTCATTTAGTACTTCATTATTTCCAACTCTCGCAGCGTCAAAGAATAATTCGATCAACTGCTCAGAATCTTTTTTATGACTATCTAAAGCCATTGCGAAATTTGATACAACTAATAGCAAAAGAGAAAATGTAATATAAACAATATTTTTCATTTCCGTAGCCTCTAAAAAGAAGAAACTTACAAAGATACTAATCGGGGGGAATTAGCAAAACTCTTTGTAAGTTAATATTATTTAATGATTTTTGTTAATTATTTTTTCTAATGGAATATGCGTTGCTTTAGCTAAGCGCATGCCATAGTTTTCATCAGCTAAGTAAAAATAACTCACCATTTTAACTTTTATTGCTTCATTATTAACTTTATTTAAATCACCAGAAAGATTATGAATAAGATCTGTTTTATCTTGCTCACTCAGACTTCTATAAAAAACACCTGCTTGATAAAAATCACGCGGATTTGCGATCGCTTTTTGTTGAATCATACCGCTGAGTTTTGTTTCAACATTTTTATACTGCGGATCTTCTGATAATTTTATATTATTACTTGGTTCATAGTTAATATTTGAATCATTTTTAGCGTTATTACTAAATCCATCTTGATTATAATTATTCACCTGAGCTAATGGACGATTTATCGGTAACTGAAATTGATTTACTCCAACACGATGCATTTGCGTATCAGCGTAAGCAAACAAACGCCCTTGTAATAATCGGTCTTCAGATGGTTCAATACCAGGAATTAAATTAGATGGTGCAAAAGCTGCTTGTTCCGTTTCTAAAAAGAAATTATCAGGTACACGATTTAAGGTCATCGTGCCAACTTTTTTATCCGGAATATTTAACCATGATTTAGTTGCATCTAATCCGTTATATTGAAGTTTACTCATTTGCTCTGGGGATAATACTTTTACATATAGATCCCATTTAGGATAATTACCAGCCTTTATCTCTGTGTACAGATCGTTGGTTAAGTGGTTAAAATCTTTCCCCTGAATCTCAGCAATTTCATTTGGTCTAAGGCTTTTTACACCTTGCTGGCTTTTCCATTGAAATTTAACATAGTTAACATCGCTTTGCTTATTAATCCATTTATATGCGTGAACACCAAATCCATCCATCGTTCGATAACTAGCAGGTGTTCCTAAATTACTATAAACCCATGTCAGCATATTAGTAGCACTAGGTTCTAAACTAAAGAAATCAAAAAAGCGGTTTGGATCCTGTATATTAGTAATTGGAGATGGTTTTAAAGAGTGAACCATATCAGGAAACTTAATCGAATCACGTATAAAAAATATCGGTAAGTTATTACCAACTAAATCCCAATTTCCTTGTTCAGTATAAAATTTTGTCGCAAAACCTCTAGGATCCCGTAACGTTTCAGGAGACCCCTTAGAATGGATTACAGTTGAAAATCTAACAAAAACGGGAGTTATCTTCCCTTTCTCAGCAAAAGGAGCAGATGATGTTAAATTAGAAAAATCTGATGTTGCAACAAACTCACCATGTGCACCTGTACCTCGAGCATGAACAACACGCTCTGGAATACGCTCTCTTGCAAAACGCTGAAGTTTTTGAATGAGCTGAACATCCTGAAGAAGTACTGGACCATTTGCACCAGCAGTTATTGAATTCTGATTATCGCCAACAGGAGCACCATTATCTCTCGTTATTGTTTGAGCTTGTAATGATCCACTAACTAACACTGTCGTTATTAACAATATATTATTTGACGTTCGCATAATTATTTCCCTTATAAAAACATTCCATTAACACACATATCTATACCTAACGAATTTTTACTTCGTGGCAAAAGTATATTGATATAACTAAAATGTATAACTGTTAATACCAATGACACTAATAGGAATTAACAATGAAATTTTTACAGGAAAATCAATGCCATTAATCTTTAATCACAAAGATAAGACAAAAGAGAAACAAATACTTAAGGAGAATTTTTTACTCTTGATGGACTAAAACAGCATTAGCAAACAACATTAGGACAGCCAGATCTTTTTGTCAGGACAGCCACTCCTTTTTATACAAAAATAGCTACAGCGCACCAAATAGAGTGCCGCTCAATGGCCTTTATGGTTAATGCCTTATCACCTAAAACTAGAAATTAGCTATTTTCTGTCTAGCAAGATCGTAAAGTCCCACAATAAAGATTATTGCGGTGAGTAACGTCTTCAATCAGATACTGTTTATTAATTAGGGTGCAATTTTTGACTGGCTATTTTACCTTTACACCAACGACCACCAAAATATTGTTGGAATGCACACATTCGCAACCATTTACCGCTCGCATTGGTATAATGCTCCATAAAGTCATCACTATTATCTAGCCACGCTTCAGCATTGACACCCATTTGTTGTAATAATTTAGGTTGATTCATTGGAATTAAGCCTTTTTTATCCTCACGAATATTACGACCAGTCCAATCAATCAGCTCTAAATAATCAGCAAAAGCAAATTGGATCCCTATCTGCTTAGCCTGATGTTCTGCCCCAATGAAAGGCAATAATCCAATTTTAGAATGCTTAACTGATGATGAATTTGAAGCTGTTTTTTTTATTATAGCTGTTTGATTATATTCCACGATTCGCTGTTGAATTGAAGTAAAATCAGAATCTTGCAACGATGTCGTTAATCCTGCACGGATGGGATTTAAATCAACATACATCATACAAGAGAGCAATGCTTGTTCGTCTAACAGCGCTTGAGATTTAAATCGTCCCTCCCAAAATGCACCAGTACATTCATCTTCTTTGTTGGCTTTACGTGCGATTTCTTCATTTAAACACCGCATAAACCAACTAATGCTGCCTAATCGTAACTGCCATTCTGCAACTAATGTTGATAAAGCTTGTTTTTTATCTATATCGACATCACCATTATTAACAAAATCTACCGCAATAGGATGACCATTAAATAACTGCAACCAACGCGAAATAACCTCTTGAGGTGATAACGCCTGTTGTTGCTGTATATCGATCTTTAATACTAAATGATAGTGGTTATTCATGACGGCATAAGCGCAAACATCAATACAAAACACCTCGGACAATTGCTTGATTTTATTAACGATCCAGCCACGTCGATGTTGATAATTCTTACCACTATATGGATCATCTCCACACAAATAAGCCCGCCGAACGCAACGATTAATAATATGATAATACGGGGTGATTTGAGGTTCGATTAATTTACGTCTTGAGACAGTCATTTCTTCCACCATAAGCAACTTGAAGCTTAAGTGTAGTGGCTTATTGAGAGTCTGCAATGTATTGGCTGTCCAAGCTTTTCTAGCTTTTGTTAAACAATTCGTGTGGCTGTCCAAGTTAGACCATGCTTTTGTTTCTTATGTGTTAAACAACCTCACCAAGCAACACTTGACCAAGATACTCCCCCTTAATTTTCACTCCTGGAAGTACAAAATAATAACTGCCGCCAAAGGGTTTAATATAACGTTCTAGCGGTTCGCCATTGAGCCTTTTTTGAGTATCAATAAAACCTGTTTGAAGATTTTTTTGGTAGGATACAAAAATAAGTCCCATATCTAACATACCAAACGTATTTATGCCTAGTGAGTAACTGTAACTACGACGGCGTAATTTTGCCGTGTACCTCTCTGGACTACGAGGCTCAGCTCTGCGCATATGTGAATTAAACAAAATACGATCCCCGTGTGGGTCTGTCTCATATTTAGGCGAATCATGCTCGTGCTGCATTCCAATAGGAGCACCTGTAATTTTATGGCGACCAAAATCATTTTCTTGATCTTCTAAGGGTGTCCTATCCCAAAATTCAAGATTAAAACGGATTAAACGAACTGCTTGGTAGGAACCACCAACACACCAGTTAGGTTCTTTATCTTTATCCGTAACCCATACTAACTCATCCATCAAATCAGTATTATCAGCAGGAGCATTGCCAGTACCATCTTTAAACCCAAATAAATTTATCGGTGTTGTTTTATTATCAATATCACGTGACGGTAAAAACCCATCCATTTTCCAGCGTGGAACCATATACATACTCGTATGCTGTAAAATATCACGCAAAGCATAAACCACACTCTCAGGACTATTTGCACAAATCTGTAACCCGATATCCCCTCCGCACCAATGAGGATCAAGTTGGTCATTAGGAAAGCTTTTCATTGCTACTAGGTGACGTGGCTTTAATTGCGTTAATCCAAATCGAGAATCAAACAAGCTCGCCCCTAAGGAAACGGTGATGGTTAATGAATCAGGATCTAAGTGCTCGCCCAACATTCCAGACTCTAAAGGAGGCATCTTATCAATTTTATTCACAGGTAAATTTTCAGATTGCGTTAAATAAGCAATTCGAGTCGTCAGCACTTTAAAGAGCATCTTAAGCTCAGCTAATGTCATTGCTGTTACGTTAAAACTAATAAATGAAACATTTTTTTGCTCTTTCGTAATCACTCCTGCTTGATGTAGACCCTGAAAATCAATCTGCTGTTTATAATGACTTTCAGCCTCACGCTCTTGTGCTGCTATTGCTGGAACAGTAAGAACAGCACTACCAATCGCCAATGTTTTTAATGCATTACGTCGAGATAATTTAAAACTTGATAGTGTTTTCATTTCATTTATTTCCTTATTTTGAGTACTCATACTTGTAATACACATCAAGGTTTAATGTTGCCCTTAGTGTTGCTAATAAATAGGCTTGTTGTGTTAAAACAGAAAATAATGCTGCTTTATCTTTTAAACTTAAATCGTTATAAGGTTTATACTCGTTAGTATTAAGTTTATAGCTCTCTATAATTCCAATTATTTTTATATAATTTTTCATTATTGGCATTGATGTTGAGTGTGGTACGAATAACATTATTCTATCAAAAATATATTTAGAACCTTCTATATTAGCGGCAATATCAGTCAAATCAGAATTACTGTAGATATTTTCTTTACCGGCAAGCTTAGTTTCTAATATCATTTCAATAAAATCAGATGACGACTGAATCAGTTTTACAATATCAACCTGTTCTGTTTCAAGTCTTCGTTTTATATCATTTACGTTCATCAACAATTCATCAACAGCGATCAAAGTCGCTTTTATGTTATGTTGATTAAATAATAGATATTCAACCAGATGAAACCCCTTGAAACGGTAGTCTGTTACGCCGTCAAGAAAATCACTAGAGCGAGAATTAATAATCCGATCGGTATGACCAAATAATCGAATAATAGGCCGAACAATTTCATAATATTGATGTGCTTGAATGTAAGCCTTCTGAGCTTTCATCACATGATTATCTTTTAAGTTCTGCTTTAAATTATTTAACTGTAAAATCGTATTGCCAATATTTTTAACTGCATAGGTCATGTAATCCGTGGTTATTTTCCGGTATTTTTCAGGGGTAGGAATATCACCTTTAGCAATAATAATCTCATTACCTGTTTGTACAGGGGATCGTAAAGCCTTTGCAATAACGTTTTGTGAAAAAAACAGCCCAAACATTAGATAAACAATGGAAATGCTTGCTTTATTACGCATGCTTTTTTCTCCGTACAAACAAGGCTACAATAACAACCCAATACGAAACAAATACAATAACACTAAGCCAAATAGGTTGTGAACGATAACCAAAAAAAGCATTTAGTAAATTGCCAACAATACCAGAATCATCAATAAATCCGGTCGTATTCCAAGCCGGTAAATAAAGAAAATCAGGAATAGAATAATCATATTCAAGAAGCAGATTGATGATCTCTTCTGCGCCTTTAAGTAATAGTGACACCGCAAGGAATAACAGTAAAACACCAGTGGTATTAAAGAATACTCGCCAAGGAACATGATGATTTATCAATGAAAATAGATACAATGTCAGCGCAGCAATTACGATTCCCCCAGCGACTTCTGCAAAGAAATCAACAGCATTATTCGCATTAAGAGACATGATAAAACCAGAAAGGAACACGACTATTTCACTAC
This sequence comes from Photobacterium sp. S4TG1, assembly GCF_036040035.1. NCBI lineage: Bacteria > Pseudomonadati > Pseudomonadota > Gammaproteobacteria > Vibrionales > Vibrionaceae > Photobacterium > Photobacterium sp. S4TG1. The sequence continues at coordinate 92,934 of NZ_JAYXUH010000005.1, read as the reverse complement.
CTTCACGAGCAATCGCAATTGCAACAATAAAAGTTACCCCCCACCAATTTCGTTTTCCAGTTTTCTGTTCTAATCCAGAGACAATGTCAGATTTCATCGAATGACTATGGCTATTCATCCAATAGACCATCTGCACAATTAACACACAAGCACTAAGCTCCATAAATATCATAAACAACGATTGGCCAGTGTCATTTAAAACATTAAAAACGCCATAAATGAGCAGTGCCAATAAAATAGAGCAGCTAATACCAATAACTACCCCCCCCCACAGATAACGTAACCCATTACGACTATCAATATGCTGTTTAATCCAGGCGTAAATAATGCCAATTAATAACAAAGCTTCTATACTTTCACGCCAAATTACAAATAAGATTTGTCCCTTCATTGGCTTTGCTCTTTAGCTATGATCTTTCCATGTGGTTGATTTAAATGAAAGTCATCAAAAAAGGTATACGTTCCTTTTCTAAGCGGAGCAATAATCACGACAGAACTCGCGCCTGGCGCTAACACCTTTTCTTTTCGTAATTGAGTACTTTCAAATTCAGCGGGTTGGTTACCTGTATTTGAAACTTTAATACGAATAATTTTATCAATCGGTACATTTAAAACAGAAGGGATAAACTCACCATTATTAATTTTCAAATAAACTGTATATTTTTCGGCAGCGTAAGCAGATATTGGTGAAAACAAATAAAATGATAGAATAATAAGTGATAAATACTTTTTCATTTTGCCTCAATATTAACTTAATAAACAAAAAGAAGGGAAGCAGATCCTTCCCTTGTTATTTACATATGAATATTAATAACTGCCTTTACGTCCAATACCTGCATAATTAAATTCCCAAGATACATCAAAAGGCTTAAACCAAGGTGCTACACCAGTTTCTTTATCAATATGGCGGAAAAAAGGTGCATTTTTATTATATGATGGTGGATAAATGGTAAAGCTCACTTTATATTTTCCTTTTCCATCGAGTTTAATATTTTTACCATAATGAGGGCCATCACTGGCAACCATTGGCATAAACATACCCGACTGAGTGGTTTCTTTCTCTCCTAATTTAGTGACCGAATATTTAATAGTTAAATATGGAATCCAATCTCCTTCCGCAAATCCATTTGGGTTTTCATCAACGGAATGTATATCTGCCTCTAAATGAATATCAGCCTTATCCGCGGATAATTGATCCATATTATTACCAGCACCTTCCATATCCATAGTAATTGGCTGTAAATAAACCCCTTGAATTTCCATTCCATCTTTAATTGTGGGCTGGCCTAAAGGGTATTCTTGAGAAATGGCAGTAGCTGAAAACAAAATTAAAGTCGATGTGATTACGATAGGTGTTTTTTTCATTATCTATTCCCTGATTGACTACAATAAAGGTGGTAATGATATTGATTATCGTTACGATCAATCAACCATTATCGTCAAACCAGAATGAAAACTAAGTTTTACAAAAAAATCACAATTAGCCATATTGCTTTACCTAAATTAACGATTAGATATATAACAATCAATGAATTATGTTATTAATTTTATAAATAATGATATCCCCTTAGCGTAATAAATATCGATAACTAGTTAACAAATAATCTTTTTATAAATACGATTATATTAATAATAAATATTATACATAGCGATATTTTAAGCATAATATATTTATATATTGTTAATCACGCTATTTTAAACGATTGGATAGCCATTATGAAAACTCAACAACCCGCTATAAAAATTTTCGCCGCAGGTAGCCTTAGTGCAACAATGGCTAAAATAAAATCACAATTGGAACAATTAACCCAACGTTCAATAACATTTACTTTTGGCCCAGCGGGCTTATTATGTAAAAACATACAATCAGGCATGGACTGTGATCTCTTTCTATCTGCAAATATGGCTCATCCACAACATTTACAATCCATTGCGACAATGAAAAACATAATGCCTTTTTGCCACAATAGTCTTTGCTTAACCATTGCCCGTCGTCATTATCAACCACATAAAACATGGCTCGATTATATTAGCGATCCAACATTATTATTAGCGACATCAACACCAAACTGTGATCCTTCTGGTGACTATACGTGGCAATTATTTGACAAAATAGCGCAGTACAATAAGCCATTAAGTGACTATCTAAAAAAAACAGCGCTACCTCTGGTTGGTGGAGTTAATACGTTAACCGTACCTACAGAGTACACCGCTGCGTCGTTTCTTATTCAGCACCATAACATTGATATATTTATCGGTTATTCTCACTATCAATCGATTCTAACAAGTGATCCTGAATTAATAGTGATCCCTATTCCTGCTCAAGATAATATTTTTGCAACTTATGGCCTTGCATATAACGATGAACTTGCTCTTCCTATTGTTAATTACTTACTTTCAACTTCAGGGCAACACTGCCTTCAACAAGCAGGTTTTAATTCAATCCATCAAACAATGGAATAATGGTTTGATAAGGTTGTTGATCAACAATAAAAGTCGCTTGTTTAGTATTAACACCATAAGCTTGTTGAAGATTAGATAAATTCAATATTTTCTGACAATTACCAAATAACCATTTTCCTTGAGGCAATAATAACAACGCTTTATCTGCGACTAATAACGCATGACTAGGATCATGAGTTGTAAATATTACACACTTATTATCTCGGCGAGCCAATGTTTGCAGTAATCTCAATACTGTTTGCTGATTATGTAAATCTAATGCTGATGTAGGTTCGTCTAATGCAATCACGGCACAATCAGCCACTAATGCGCGAGCAATTAAAACCAACTGTTGCTGACCACCTGACAACTGCGTAAAAAGACGATTAGCGAGTGATGAAATACCTAAATCAGCCAGTACAGCTAAAGCCCGTTTTTCATCATCACCGGATGGTTGAAAGAACAATCCTATTTTTTGCGCCACCCCCATTAATACAACGTCAATTACATGATAACAAAAAGCGAATGCACACGACTGTGGTACAAAACCAATTCCACCGCAAACAGAAATATCACCAGCAAGCGCCGATTGAATATTCACAAGGTTATGTAATAGTGTTGTTTTTCCTCGACCATTAGCCCCTAAAATGGCACATACCTCACCTTGATGACAAACAAAATTCATTGGTGAAAAAAGCGGAACATTCGGTCCAAATTGTAATTGATCAACCGTTAAACGAATCTTCAAATGTGATGTCATTATTGTTGGCCTCTTTTTTCTCTGGCCAGTAAAAAGATAAATAATGGTGCCCCCAATAACGCCGTAATAATACCTAAAGGAATTTCAGCCTGACTTAGTGTTCGTGCAATATCATCCACAATAATCATAATCCCTGCCCCCATCCAAAACGACATAGGTAATAATCGTCGATGATCAGCACCTACAACTGACCGCGCTAAATGTGGAACAACTAATCCTATCCAACCAATACTTCCACTAACGGCTACTTGAGCCGCAATTAATACTGCACACAATAATAATACCCATTGTCTTAATCGAGTGACCGATACACCTAACGATCTGGCGTCGATATCTCCTAAGGACAAAATATTAATACGCCATCGTAATTGGTATAACACGCTACCCGCGAGAAATAGTGGTATTAATAGTAATACTACTTTGTGCCAATTAGCGGTTGCAAAACTGCCTAATAACCAAAAAACAATACTGGGTAATTTTTCTTCAGTATCAGCAAGGTATTGAACTAAATTTACCAAAGCCGCAAAAATACCACTTAAAACAATCCCAAGCAGAATTAGCATCAATCTGTCATTTTTGCCTAATAAATTAGCCAATACATAAATGATCACCAGCGCTAATAAGCCAAAAACAAACGTCGCCCCCATCATTAAAGCCGTAGGAAAACCCAGTAATATTGCTAAAGTGCCACCAAATGCAGCACCAGAACTCACACCTATAATATGTGGATCAACAAGAGGATTATGAAAAACACCTTGTAATATTGCACCACTAAAGGCCAAACAACCACCAACACAAAGTGCAATAACAATGCGAGGTAAACGAATAGACCAAAGAACATGATGAGCTAAACTATCGTTTAAAAATGGATGTGAAAACTCATAGTAAAGTTGAGATAGTGATAACGGATATTGACCTAACGTTAATGAAAACATCACAATCATCGTAACGGCTATCACCGCAATAATAGTGTCTTTTTTATATAACGAATATTTCATTGAATATAAGCAGTACGATAAAACTGACGGTAATAACGCTGAACTTTTTTATTTAAATCAATATCTTTAAATAATTTAGGGTACAGTTTCTTTGCCATCCACCACTCACCCAATGCGATAGCTTCTGGCATAGGGTATCCCCACGCTTTAGCATATTCAGGCATCAAATAAATTCGCTGATTTTTAACCGCATTAACCCACTTAAAATTAGGTTCATGATTAATTTCTTTTATAACATCAGGGAAGCGATGTTGAACAAAAATAACCTGTGGGTTCCAGGTTAAAATTTGCTCCATCGCAACTTGGTGATAGCCTTTTAATGTCAATGCTGCAACATTATCGCCACCAGCACGCGCCATCATCACCCCCGTATATTTCCCTGAACCATAAGTGCTTAAATCCGGGTTTGCCATATAAACATGAATTCGCTGACTAGGTTTAATTGTCGCTAACCGCTGCTTCAATTGATTTTGCTGTGCAAATGTAGCATCAATCAATGCTTTACCTTGTTGAGGCTTATTAACCACCGCGGCAATTAGCGGTATTCCTTCAACTAACCCTTGATCATAAGCCGATTCGTCGTCTTTTAACGTTGGATTTAGCTTACTTCCTTCTGAGTTAGGAGCATGACGTAAAGAAATAGCAATAACCGGAATCCCTTCACTTTCAATCTGCTTAATCATTTCAGCGGGAGCGTAATTAGCAACAAAGACCACTTGAGGACGCGTTGCTAAAAGGCTCTCGATATTAACCTGAGTTAAGTCCCCAGGCGTTGGCATAGTAACCAGTGACGGTGCTAAACGAATATAGCCTTCACCTAGTTGTTTTTTCCAACTACGTTGAATACCAACAACCTTATTTAAAGCATCTAATTGATTAAGAATATTCAGCGTTTGATGCTGTAAAACGACAACACGATTAACATTATCGGGTATTTCAACCAAACGCCCTAGTTGATCGATAATATGACGAGCAGCATAACTAGAAGGTGAATTAATCAATAAAAAAAGGAATACAGTTATGTGTAACATATGATAACGCGGAGAAAAAAGCTTATTTTTAAACATAGATTCAGTTCATTAAAACGATATATAACAAACTATACATCGATATTTTTAATCTTTCAATTTAATTTATTCAACGTGGCTTTTTACAATCAAGTTTTACATAAAATAACTAATTATATAAATCCCTTTTTATATAGACATCAATAATCCGCCATAAAATAAATTAGCTTTAAGCCTCATTAAAAATTCTTATTAAAGTGATAATAACTATTAATTATTATTATCAAAATAATGACGTTAATATTGTAGCGGTAACAAATAAGTCTCCATAAAATATCCATAGATTTATAAAAAGGACAATATGAAAAGTATAAACACATTAACTAAATATATTTTAATATTTATGTTATTAGGAATTGGTGTTGGATTTATTATTAATCAATCAGTTGAACCAAAAATACAGCAATCCTGGTCTGACAACATCACGTTACTAACCGACGTTTTTTTAAATTTAATAAAAATGGTTATCGCACCACTAATATTTTGCACATTAACATCAGGAATAATGAAATTAAAAGATATATCAGCCATTCGTAATATTGGTGGCAGAGCAATTTCTTGGTTTATTATTGCATCGGTATTATCAATCTTCATTGGCTTGATCATGGTTATATTAATTAAACCAGGTTCAGGCATGAATTTAATTTCAACTAATGTACAATCACTGAATATTGATACCAATAGTTTATCATTTAGAGCATTCATTTCTCATATGATTCCAACCAGTATTGTTGGTGCTATGGCGAATAATCAGATATTACAAATTGTCATTTTTTCTTTATTTTTTGGCGTCGCGGGAGCATCCATTCCTCAACAACAAAATGAACAATTAGTATCATTATTAGAAGCTATTTCTAATACCATGCTAAAAGTGACCAATATTGTAATGCTGTTTGCCCCTTTTGCTATTTTTGCTTCTATTTCAGCCATTATTGCCACTCAAGGTTTAAATGTTCTTTTAAATTACACTCAATTTATTTTTGGATTTTACACAACTATTTTGATTACTAGTCTGATTTTAATTGGTCTTGGCTATATCTTTATCAAACAACAAGTAATCACCTTAGTTTCAATGCTAAAGAATCCCATTTTAATTGCATTCTCTACCACAAGTTCTGAAGCAGCCTATCCAAAAACATTGGAGCAATTAATTAAGTTTGGTTGTTCTAAGAATTTAGCCTCTTTTGTACTACCATTGGGATACTCTTTTAATCTCGTTGGTTCAATGTGTTATTGTTCTTTCTCAGCCATGTTTATTGCACAGGCATATAACATTTCGCTATCTAATTCAGAGATATTCACTTTAATGCTCACTCTCATGCTGGCATCAAAAGGCATTGCTGGTGTTCCACGTTCTGCCCTTGTTGTGTTAGCGGCAACGCTACCAAACTTCCATATTCCCGCATCAGGGATCTTATTACTAATGGGCATCGATCATATTCTAGATATGGGTCGTTCAGCCATCAATGTATTAGGTAACGGTATTACAACGGCAGTAATTTCTCATAATATCGAAGGATTACCAAATCAAGATCGTGATTTAGACGATCCTTTACTTGAAGCTGCAAAAGTTAATAGTTAGCCAATGTAGACTATTCCTAATAAGGGTTGTTTAGCAGCCCTTTTTTCGATTATTTACCTTAACCCCCACTCCAGTCATGCATCATCTTTATAAATTACACTAAACGTATACATCCCTCTATTTCATGATTGAGATAACGATGTTATTTCTTTTCAATTACCGCTCACCCACGTATATTTAGTCCACTTTTTTACTCTGCTGTTACTCAGCCGATATCAATACCTCAAAGCATAAAGGAGTATGCAATGCATCAAACAATAACGTCATTACTTATCATTGATCCTCAATACGACTTTTATGATGTTCCATTACATGAGCAACTCACTTTAGGTGCTCAATCAACGTCGATCTCTCCTTCTCTTCCTGTTCCTCATTCGTGGGAAGATGCTCAACGGCTTGCTACATTCATTGATAGTAAACAAAATAATTTTAACAATATCGTTGTAACCCTTGATAGCCACCATAAATACGATATTGCTCACGCAGTTTATTGGCAAAATAAGCATGGACAACATCCTGCTCCATTTACATTGATTAGCCATCAGAATATTGTCGATGGTTTATGGCTACCGACCAATTTAGAACTACTTGATCACGTACTAGAATATACTCAATCCCTTGAGCAAACAGGCAAATACAGCCTGATTATTTGGCCAACACACTGTGTTATTGATTCAGTAGGACATACCATTGTTGCCCCAATTAAGACAGCAATTAATGCTTGGGAAAAACAAACTGCACTTTTTCATCACACCATATCTAAAGGTGAAAACCCACATACAGAACACTACGGTGGTTGCGAAGCCGAGTACCCACTACGCGGTGATATAAAAACTCAGTTTGATCCCCAATTAACAACATTAGTCGTACAAAGTGATCGCGTCTTTATTTCAGGACAAGCCCTATCTCACTGCGTCGCCAGTACCGTTGAACAAATGGTCGATAAATTACCATTTGCTGACATTAAAAAATTAACTCTTCTTATTGATACCACCAGCCCTGTAACAGGCTTTGAACAACAAGCACAAAACTTTGTTGAAAGGATGATGGCTTTAGGCGTTAACATTGCTAACACAACGGATCTTATGCCAGGCTAAAAAACAAATATTATTTTATAGTTAAATAAAAAATCCGAGAAAATAAATATTCTCGGATTTTAAGATTTAAATAACGTAATCATAATACTATTATTTAAGCATCGTGTAATAACGCTATATTTAACCTTTTACACCACCAGAAGTTAATCCACCAACAAGGAACTTCTGCGCAAGTAAAAAGACAATCGTAATCGGTAATGCAGAAAGTACAGCAGCCGCTGCAAAGTCACCCCATAAGTAGTTTTGGGGATACAAGTATTGCTGCATACCAACGGCCAAAGTGTAATTATTGACATCTGATAATAATGTAGATGCAACAGGCACTTCTGTTACAACACCAATGAACGAAAGAATAAAGACAACAGCTAAGATTGGTACTGATAGTGGTAATAATACTAATCTAAATGCTTGCCATGGTGTCGCACCATCTAACGCTGCAGCTTCTTCCAATGAACGATCAATTGTCTCAAAGTAACCTTTAATGGTCCAAACATGCAAAGCAATACCGCCTAAATAAGCAAATATCAGTCCACCATGCGTATTTAAACCTAAGAATGGAATATATTGTCCTAAACGATCAAACAGTGCATACAATGCCACCAAGGCTAATACTGCAGGGAACATTTGAAATACCATCATCCCTTTCAAAATATTCTCTTTGCCTTTAAAACGTAATCGAGCAAAAGCATAAGCACTAGTTGTCGACATAGCGACAATTAATACTGATGTTATTGTTGCGACCTTAATCGTATTCCACAGCCATAGTAAAACAGGAAATGGAGGTGGGGTTACTGAACCATCAGCATTTTCTACGGTAAAACCTAACGCTAATTTCCAGTGATCTAATGTTGGATTACTTGGTATTAATTCTCCACCAGAAAAATTACCTTCTCGAAATGATATTGCAATAATCATCAATAATGGAAAAATGGTAATTGCTAAGAAAAGCCATAACACTGCATGTGTTGCCCATAACCGATATTTTAATGATTTAGGCTGAACTATCGCCATGACCGACTCCTTAGTCTTGTGATAACTTAGTAAATTTTAAATTAAGTAATGCCATACCAGCAACCATGACAAAAATAATTGTCGCAATTGCACCAGCTAAGCCAAAGTCTTGACCACCACCTCCTTCAAAAGCAATACGATAAGTATAACTTACTAATAAATCTGTATAACCCGCAGGCTCTGAAGTATTAATCATATTTGGACCACCACCTGTTAATAACTGAATCATGACAAAGTTATTAAAGTTAAAAGCAAAAGAGGCAATTAACAGTGGTGTTAAAGGTTTAATCATTGATGGTACGGTGATCTTCATGAAGTTCTGAATAGGCCCAGCACCATCAATAGCTGAAGCTTCATATAAATCATCAGGGATTGACTTTAATAACCCCATACATAAAATCATCATATAAGGGAAGCCTAACCACGTATTAACGATAACGACCATCATGCGAGATAATACAGGATCAGAAAACCATGCGGGTTTAATTCCAAAAATAGAACTTAACAGCATATTTATCTCACCAAAGCTTTGATTAAATAACCCCTTAAAAATCAAAATTGAAATAAACGAAGGTACAGCATAAGGTAATATCAATAATATTCGGTAAAAACCACTGCCTTTTAATGGTTCCCATTGTACGATACAAGCTAAAACCATTCCTAAAATAAGTGTTAAAGCAACCGCTAGAAATGCAAATACAACCGTCCAAATAAAAATCCCAATAAAAGGTTCTTTAATACCATCATCTTGAATAACACGTTTAAAGTTATCGATACCCACATCAACAACAAATCCTGGAGAAATAGGCTCCCCAACAAAACTCCCCTTACTATCAACAGGTTGATAAAAACCTGTTTCCATATTTGGTTTATAAAACTGATCTGTTTGATTATTTAATAATGTACTATTGTCAGCTTGCTTAGTAAATAATGGATAATCAGACGCGAATTTACGCAACCCACTCATTCTAATATCTTTACCATCCGGTAATTCTAAAATTAAACTTGATATTTGGTTACGATTTTTAACTATCTCTTTTATAGGTAATTTTTTTCCAAAAGCTTGAACGATTACATCTAATTTAATAGCAACAGGATGAGCTTCATCATAATTTTTTATCGGCGTTGTATTACCAAAAGCTTCTGCTATTGGTTTTAATTTTACCGATTTATTATTAAAATCAATTAACCCTGTAGATAATAATTTACCACTATCATTAATGATAATTTGATAGCCATCACCTGCTTTATAAAAATCAAAATTATAGTTTTTCCCTGATTGGAATGTACGTTGTTCTAATATTGATTGTGTTCGTTCCAATGTTAATTGATTAGTTGCACTATAATTAGTAAACGCTAAACTTACGGTATATAACAAAGGGAATATAATAAATACGATCATTCCAGCAATACCTGGGTAGATATAACGCTGGGCATACATTTTACTGCTACCAAAGATATAAACAGCTAATGCAGTAAGCACTACTGTTAACAATGCAAAAGCGACTTCACCTTGAGCATACATTAAAACTGTTGCGTAGCCATTTACTAAGGCAATCAAACTTAAAATAAACCATTTAACTTCTTTTTTATATTTAAATGATTTATTTTTATTATTCGATTCAAATAGCTCGAGCTCTTGAACTGACTCCATATCAATATCCTGCATTCAGATAAAAATATAGGGGAATCACTTCCCCTAATAAAGAAATTACTTAAGCATCTGTTTCGCGCCAGCATCTAACGCATCTTTAACACTTTGGCGACCATCAACAACATTTTGAATCGCATTACCTTCTGCATACCAGAAAGCCGTCATTTGAGGAATATTAGGCATAATATCGCCCTGCTCTGCATTTTGCATCGTGGCAGCTATACGGCTATCTTTACCAATTTTCTCTTGATACGATTTTAGAGCAACCGCACCAAGGGGTTTATCCTGATCAACTTTTGCTAAACCTTCATCAGTTAATAAATAGTTCTCAAGAAATTCAATGGCTAAATCTTTATTTGGAGACGCAGTACTAATACCTGCAGTTAACACGCCAACAAAAGATTTAGATGGATGGCCATTAAACATAGGTAAGATTGTGACACCGTAATTTAGTCCAGTTTTATCAATATTACTCCATGACCATGGACCATTGATTGTCATTGCGACATTACCTTTATTAAATTCAGCTTCTGAAATACTGTAATCCATATCAGGTGAAATTACTTTTTGATCAACTAATGACTTAATAAAGGCCATACTGCGTTGGGCACCCGCATTATTGATGCCGACATCTTTAGCATCATAACCATCTGCCGTTTTCTTGAAAGCATAACCACCATCAGCAGACAAAAGAGGCCATGTAAAATACGGTTCACGTAAGTTCCACATAATTGCTTTTTTGCCATCTTTGGCTAATTTTTTATCAATCGCAGCTATTTCTTCCCATGTTTTAGGTGGATTTGGGACAAGATTTTTATTATAAATTAAAGAAAGAGATTCAACAGAAATTGGATAACCATAATATTTGCCATTAGATTTCACTGCATCCCAGGTAAAATCAGAAAACTGCTGTTTAAATTCAACCGATGGTTTAATTTCTTGTAATAGACCAGATTGAGCATAGCCACCAAAACGATCATGAGCCCACATAACGATATCAGGACCATCACCAGATGCAGCAACTTGAGGAAATTTATCCGCAAGATTGTCAGGGAAAGCAACCGTTACCTTAACACCAGTGTCTTCTTCAAATTTTTTACCAACTTCTGCAAGACCGTTATAACCTTTATCACCATTCACCCAAATGGTCAGTTGCCCTTCTTCAATGGCTGCTGAAACATGAAATGAACTTAGCGCTGCAATGGTGCATAAAGCAACTGTAGTGAGTACCTTAGTCATTATCTAACATCCTTCATTGTTGTTATTGATCTTATAACGTCATGCAAAGGACATAACGTTTTTCTAAGTCTATTTTCTATAGTTAATAACAAAGAGACATCCTCCTATACTCTACGCCCCCACTTATCTCTATCCAAAAATGTGAACTTGACCAACTTTGGACGTGAGCTATATCTCAAAAAAATATCAATATGTGATGACATGCACAGGTTAAAATCGTAAATAAGCCTTTTTTCTTCGTAATAATTAAAACACTTATCTGCATACTCCTCCCCTATCATCCCCCTTTATAAAGGTATAAGGAGGAGGATGTAATGACTATTAACTATCACGTAAACTTAGTCATATTAGAGCTAGCTTTTGTATAAATAACAGAAGATTAGTCGGTTATAACCAATAGAGGAATAGACACAATGACGAGTGTCACTTTACGAAATGTATGTAAAGCATATGGAGATAACTTAATTTCCAAGAACGTTGATCTAGAAATTAAAGATGGCGAGTTTGTTGTCTTTGTTGGTCCTTCAGGCTGTGGTAAGTCAACGTTGCTACGCTGTATTGCTGGATTAGAAGATATTACATCGGGGGATTTATTTATTGGTGATAAACGAATGAATGATGTTCCACCCGCACAACGTGGTGTGGGTATGGTCTTTCAATCATACGCACTTTATCCTCACTTAGATCTCTATGACAACATGTCGTTTGGCTTAAAATTAGCGAAAGCAAATAAAAATGAAATTAAACGTCGAGTATCAAAAGTCGCAGACATCTTACAATTAACCCCCTTACTTGATCGTAAACCTAAAGCACTGTCAGGAGGACAACGTCAACGTGTCGCTATTGGCCGTACATTAGTCTCTCAACCTGCTATCTTCTTACTCGATGAACCACTTTCTAACCTTGATGCCGCTTTACGTGTACAAATGCGCATTGAAATCGCTAAATTACACAAACAACTGGGTTGTACCATGATATATGTTACTCACGATCAAATTGAAGCAATGACAATGGCTGAAAAGATCGTCGTATTAGATGGTGGTTATGTATCACAAGTTGGTAAACCATTAGAGCTTTATCATTATCCTCAAAACCGCTTCGTTGCGAGTTTTATTGGTTCACCAAAAATGAATTTCATGAGCGTAACCGCAATCGAAACAGAAAAAGATCAAGTTAAGGTAAAAATGGATAACGGTAAGTCATTTTGGATCCCTGTTGATGGTACAACAGTTATTCCAAATACACGTATGTCATTAGGTATTCGTCCAGAACACCTTGTTCATTGTGAACACAGTGATATCTGTATTGAAGGCATAGTGCAAGTTGTTGAAAAGCTTGGTTATGAAACACAGGCTTACATTAGTCTAAATGATATTGATGCTGAATTTGTGTGCCGTCATAGTGACACTTTAGACATTAATGCCGGTGATAGTTTTCAGGTAGGTATTCCACCACAACGTTGTCACCTATTCCATGATGATGGTAAAGCATGTCGTCGTTTATACGAAGAAGTAGGCTCTTAAGCTTTCTTCTTTCATAAGTAAATTAAAAACTCACTTCATCTTACAATGTAGTGAGTTTTTTATTCTTGCTATTTATGCGTCGGTATTAATTGATTCTTGTTGTTTAACTTGCCGTTGTAACCAATGTTGAGTTTGTAGTACTTGATGCCTAATGTTCAAATCCGGTTTTGTAAATGAAAGTTGACCAATCCATGCCTGATAGCTTGATTGAATTTTTTCTAATTTATATTCGACACCATCAAAGAATAATTGAACTAAAGATGGATTAAAGATTAATTCCATTTTTTGACTACTTACTGGTAATATTGCTTGATACTTTGATTTATCGTCAGCCGTAAACTGTAATACTAAAGATAGATTATTCTGCTCTAACATTGTTAATACATAACACTGTTCCCCTTTTGAATTACTTTTAAAATCAATCAATAGACGATGACTAACACCAACCTTAATTTCCGCATGAAAATTATGCCATTTACTAGGTAAAGAAGGACAAAGAGTAATAATACCTTCAATCAAATTGGGTTGATAACCTAAATAATCTTGAAAACCATTTCTCGTAAACTCTGAAACAGACCATGCTTGAGCATATGTTCCTGATAACGTTATATTCTGTTTATGATCAAGAAATGCATCAAGATTTTCACTCATTGTACCTCGATGACCATGATATAAAATTTGATCAACTAAGTTTTTTGTCAATGAATAAGCAAAATCATCATAACCATATAATGTTAATGCCGTCACAGTAAAACCCGCATTCCATCCCCAAATCGTTCCATTATGATAGGCGGCATCTTTATGATATTGTTGTTGATTATCATGATAAGGGTGAAACTGCGGATCATATTGTGATAATGAGGTTATTCCCCAAGGAAAAAGTAACTCAGAAACAGTATTCGAAACAACATAAGCACCTATTTCACGATCAATAAAATCTTGCTCATAAGGAATGGTTACAGCCAATAGCTGATTAGGTCTAACTTTCATATCTCGCTGACCATCGGCTTTTATACAATCTGCTAATTGATGAGATTCTAATTCCCAAAATAGCGGTGTGAAATTTTGTTTTACCCTATCAGCTAATTGTTGATAATGACGTTTGCTGTCCATATCACCATTAATATCCGCCAATTTTATCGCCACTTGCAGACTGGTATACCATAACACTTGAATATCATTCGCACGATTTCCACGAGATGACCAAGGATAAAGACCCAATAATTTTGCATCCATCCATGTATCTGGATCTCTATGAGTCATTAAACCTAGATCATCTAAGTAATATTTTTCGACACCAGCAATGTACGTTTGTACCACAGGATAAATTGTTATCGCAAACCCCCGATCACCACTATAACGAAGATAGTCCCATATCCCTCTAATCATCCATGGGGTTCCATCCGTTGTGTTATAAATCATTTCATCAAATGACGTTACACGATTAGGAATACGACCGTAATGGCAATGATCAGAATCGGTCATTTGCCACTGTGAAAAACGGTTGATAATATTTTTTGCTTCGTCCATGAATCCATTAACTAATGAAATACCAGGTAATGCGATAAAGGTGTCACGCCCCCAACAATCTTTAAACCAAGGTAAACCAGCCCATATTCCATGACCGTATTCTGTTGATACAAAAACTCTACCAGATAATTTTGACCACATTAATGCTCGGTTATATTCAATATCTGACGTCCAAAGATAAGTATTTGTGAGTACATCATAAACCGCTTGTTTATGTTGGGTTTTGCCATCGTGGGCAAGCATACGATTAGCAGCAGATATAGCGTCAGCTTCGCTATCAGCAAAAGTAATATACACTGTTATTTGTGATTCTAAGTTTTGAGAGCTAATAATAGGAATAACTTGTCGTCTATCAAATAAAGCTGTTTCAATTAATTCAGAATGCAGAGAATCATCAGACTCTTCAAAAATAAAGGACTTATCCGCACATATAGCAATAAATTTTGGTAGTTTATTTTGAGAATAATCAGATGAAACTTTATAAACGGCCCCATTATTAAACGTTGAAACAACAGATTCAGAAAAATTGATGTTTAATTGAGGTGCAATAGATAATATTGCTGGATATTCTGATTTAATAGATAAAGCAATACATCGTTGTTGCGTTTTAGTCGCAGAAAAAAGCATTACGGTATCATTGCAACTATTTTTATATTCAGTATCGTAGTAATGTGTTACACCGTAAGGAAAAATATCAGCATCAATGGCATTTATTTTATTATTCAATTTTTTATTTATAAATGAAGCAAATCCGCCAACTATCCATCCTTGCTTATGATTATATTTATTTCCAATAAATGAATAACTATGACCTTCATAATATCCATCAATATTATCACCAAAAATAAAAGGACACGTTGTCCTATTATTAATTGCAAGTTCAGAAAATAATGATGTCGAAGCTAATACCCAATGCTGTTTCTTTTTTATTTCGGTACTACAAGCATTAATAGGAAACGATTCAGATAATAAATTACGAGACAAATCACTTCTTATATATTTATTTAGCGACATCTTAACTTCGAGGGAGAATACATTATCACTAACAATGACTTCAAAACAATAGCATGCTAAGCTTTTGATATTAATAGTTATATCATTCCCAATTCCTTTAGCAGATAGTAAATGAATTGGCCTATCTAACTTACACTCTACCTCTTTTATACTATCAGCAGTAAAACTAAATTCCTCTGAACCATTTATATCTGATATTTTAAAACGATATTGTAATGGCAATAACATTAAATATGCTTGATAAGTGCCGTCTGTGACTTTTTTAAACTGCGTGTCATTGCCCCAGCCATTAAATGTTCCTTTTAAATAAAGATTATTATCTAATAAAATACTCATCTTTTTATTTCCTATACAAAAACACTCCAAAAAAGGATCTTTTGAAGTGTTTAATATTATTAATGTTGGCCTATATTATCGAATTTGTTTTGCCGCAGAATCTAAGGCATCTTTAACTGTTTGCTTACCTAATAAAGCATTTTCAATTGCAGCCCCTTCTGCGAACCAATAACCTGTCATTTCAGGTATATTTGGCATAATTTCACCATTTTCCGCATTAATCATCGCAGCTGCAATTCGACTGTCTTTTTCTAATATTTTTTGATATGACTTTAGTGTTACAGCACCCAACGGTTTATCATTATTAATTGTTTCTAAACCACTATCAGTAATGACATAGTTTTCTAAAAACTCAACTGCAAGATCCTTATTTAAGCTTGCTGAATTAATACCTGCACTCAAAACACCAACAAAAGGATTTGACTTACCATCATTTAAAGTTGGTAATACGGCAACACCATAATTTATATTTGATTTATCCAGATTACTCCATGACCAAGGTCCATTAATCGTCATGGCAACATTGCCTTTATTAAACTCAGACTCTGCCACGGCATAATCCATATCCGCACTTATTACTCCTTTTTTTGCTAATTCCACTAAAAAGGATAACCCTGCAATACCCGCTGCATTATTAACACCAATTTGAGTACTATCGAAGCCAGTTGATGTTTTTTTAAAAGCATAACCACCATTGGCTGATATTATAGGCCATGTAAAGTATGCATTTTTCACATCCCACATTATGGCTTTCTTACCTTTTTTAGCCATTTGTTGTTGGATGCTGTAAAGTTCTTCCCAAGTGGTCGGTGGTTCTGGTAACAAATCTTTATTATAAATAAGAGAGGGAGATTCTAATGCAATCGGATATCCGACAAGCTTACCGTCATAAGTAACAGCATCCCAACTAAAATCAACAATTTTATCTTTAAATTCTTGCGATGGTTTAATTTCAATCAAAAGTCCTGATTTTGCATAACCACCAAAACGATCATGTGCCCAAAAGATAATATCAGGACCACCTCCAGTTGCAGCAACTTGAGAGTATTTTGATTCTAATGATTCAGGATATTGAACATTCACTTTAATCCCTGTGTCTTGTTCAAACTGTTTACCAACCTTAGCTAAACCATCATAACCTTTATCACCATTGATCCAGACGGTTAACTCTCCTTCTTGCATTGAAAAGGCGGTTATTGGAAATAAAAACACACTCGCTAATACTGTACAAACTAATAACTTAGTATTTAGTTTCATCATCTACAACCCTTATGGTTATTAAATGCACCATTAAACATCCCTGTAATTCTATTTTTATACGGTGTAATACTTTATTTAACCAATTCAATAAAAACTGATTCAGCCGATGTAGAACCTGCTCGTTTAGCTTCATTTAATAACTGCAGTGCTTTTTTGATGTCCTTATGTTTAATTGCGGTTGTTATTTGTTGATTATAAAACACTTCCGTCTCTGGCAGCATGGTAATATTTGAAGCAACAATAGCTGAAGCTACAACAGGGGCTGGTGTTATTACTTTAGGCCTAACAGATAAATCTGCACTTTTTGCTGTTACTTGAGGAGCTAAAACAGGAGAAGATGCCCGATAACTTTTTAATTGTGTTGGCTTAAAGGCTAAATGTAATTGCCCCGTTAATGTATATTTAATTTCAGGATCAGTAACGATAGGACGCGGTAAGCCTAATTCTTCAGCACGCACACGTTCAGGATGGGGAATAGTGATTGTATCACCACGATATTTTTCAGATGAGTAAACAATCATATAAGGTGTTTTTGTTGCGGTCATCATGATCGTTTGTTGGTAAGCTGCACGTTGTAATAAATTAGAAGATGTTAAAGAAAAACCCTTTAAATCAATTGTTTTTACTGGCTCAAAATCTTTATTTAACAAAATCACTGTAGGAGCAAAAACTTGATCGTTACGAATAATACTGTCTAATTTCACCCGCATTTGTTCTACATGTGAAGGTAAAGAAAACGCAGCAAAATAACTTTTACCATCAGGAAATTGACCAATCTGTGATTGGGTATTAATTGCAACCGATATCTCTGTGCCTTGTAATGGTATCCATGAAAATTGGGAATAAGATGAACAGCAAGCGGCTTGATTAATCATTAATGGCACATTATTTGTCGATACTGTATTAGTATTACTACATCCCACGATACTCAATAACGCCATGATTAAAGCTATACGATTTTTCGAAATTTTCATATTATTATCTCCTCATTATAATTACAAAAGGCAGCTATTAAGCTGCCTTTAATAAAGATATCGCCTTAGAACCAAATTTCAGCTTGAATACCAAATACAAATTGATCTTTCTCATTTGCGTCAGTAATACCAATAGCACCAGCGGCAGCCTCATCAGAAGTACTAACCCATGTTACATAAGGTTTAATTTGTGGGCGCCCAAAGTAATCAGCATTAACAGTAAAGACAGGAGCAAGCTCTAAGCTATAGAAATTAGTGGCATTATCTTCGCGCCCCCAATTATTGCCATTTACTTTTTCAATTGCATACGACCCTGTCATTTCCACACGGAAGTTATTATTAACTTTATAAGTAGGACGGAATGCGGCAATAAAGCGAGTAACTTTATCTTTGCCATCAGCCGTTGCTCCCCAGTTCATATCTTGTGGTGCCCAGTACGTTAATTCAGATCCCATTTGCCAACGATTATTAATATTTAATACACCGTATGATGTCGCAAACCAGGATTTAGAATCTTTTAGCCAATCACCACTCCACTGACCAAAGTTTACACCACGGTTAGACGCCATACCGTGACCGTAAGCTAATGCTGTTTGTGTCCAACCATCCAAGCCGTAATAATCTCGGTTATACGTTACAGCAAAACCATAACCATCTTTAGCTTGATCTCCTGTTAGTTTTTCATCTGCGCGTTTCATGATTTTAGCGTCAAAATCAAAACTACCACCTAATGCTTTTACATTGTAATAATACAAATCTAATGAATGTACCGTCGTACGATCACCATCGGCTGGACGCGCAGGTTGAAAATCTGGGCTTTCCCAATTAATTCCATAACCCGCTTCAGGATCTGCAGAGACTAAGGCAATACCCATTTTATTTTCATTAGCGAGCGTCGTCTCAAAACCAGCTCCCATACCTGATGATTGTTTCCAAAATTCACCGGTTAAAATGCCAGCAGCACGATTAAAGTAACGACGACCAGCCCAAATTTCAGTACCATCCCCCAAATAAGGTAAATTAGCTAAAGCAACATATGCCTCTTTAACTTCAAATTGCGCAACTGTATTGGTTTTTTCTGCACCAGGAGAGCTATAGTAGTAAGAATCACCATTGCCATACTCTGCACGAACAACAAAATCACTCTTTACTCCATTTGAAAATGACGTTTTCTTCTTAACAACAAATTCAACTTGGTTAGCACTCTTACCTGACGTGCCTGCCGTTCGATAATCAGGCTTACCTAATTCAGAGTCAAATGATTGAAAATCAGAATTAGAGCGGTAGTTCATCGAACCATAACCATTCACTTCCCAACCGTCGGTTAGCATCTCTACTGTCGATTGCGATTCTACAGATTGAGTATCTGCAGCAATAATATCTGCTTCAACATTATTCGAACTCTGTGTTTCTGCTGCAAAAACCGCCGTCGATGTAAGTGCGGTTAACAATGCTGCTGCGATTGGCATCAATGTGAATTTCATTCATGTGTCCCTTATGTTTGTAATAATAAGCGGGTGCTGTAGGGCAACCTTTAAACCTAGTATTCCCTAAAACCATGAATGTCAGCATCATCCTCTTTTAATTATTTATAAGGATGATATTTAGGGCGTAGAAATATCTCACTTAAATTAGTTGGTGATATTCGTCACATTAATGAGGATGATAA
This sequence comes from Photobacterium sp. S4TG1, assembly GCF_036040035.1. NCBI lineage: Bacteria > Pseudomonadati > Pseudomonadota > Gammaproteobacteria > Vibrionales > Vibrionaceae > Photobacterium > Photobacterium sp. S4TG1. The sequence continues at coordinate 72,778 of NZ_JAYXUH010000005.1, read as the reverse complement.
GAAATATAATATTTAGTAGTAAAATAAAAGTAACAATATAGATAATGAAAATTAGAGATAATTAAATGAAAATAAAGCAAGGCTCGCCATTTCCTTTAGGGTCAACATTATATAATGATGGCTGTAACTTCTCTATTCATAGTCCAGACAATATCATTTCATTAATTATATTTACAAATAATAATGACTACTATGAATATAGTTTGAATACTGATGACGAAATTATATATTATATTTTTATTCCAAATATAATATCTGGCACTCAATATGGCTATAAAATTACCGATAATAATGGTAATAGCCGTCTCTTACTCGATCCTTATACCCATAAATTAAGTAAGCCTTTAGAGTATTATTATCCTTTAGACGCAGAACAAAGCTGGACACTATCCAAATCGGTCGTTGTTGATCATGCTTTTGATTGGGAAGAAGACCGCTTTCCCAACCACCCTATTGAAAAAACAATACTATTTGAGTTACACGTCAAAGGATTCACTCAGCAACACCCAACGATTACCCCATCTTATCAAGGTAACTATTTAGGCTTGTGCCAACCTGATCTTATTGATTTTTTTAAACAACAATCGATTACTAGTATTCAATTATTACCTATCGTTGCATTTGTTACTGAGCCACACTTAATTGATAATAAATTAGCCAATTATTGGGGATATAACAGTGTTTGCTTTATGGCACCTCATCCAAATTATGCAAAAAATGATGCCGTAACAGAGCTTAAATTGATGGTAAAAGAATTGCATCGGCATGATATTGAGGTGATTTTAGATGTGGTTTTTAACCATACAGCAGAAGGTGATAATAATGGCCCTTGTTTCCATCTAAAAGCCCTTGACCATCATTATTATCTTCGTAATGAACACAATCAATATATCAATTATACAGGTTGCGGTAATACCCTAGATTTAACCCACCAAGCAAGTCTAACACTGGTGTTAGATAGCTTACGTCATTGGGTAAAAGAATATCACATCGACGGTTTCCGGTTTGATCTTGCCACCACACTTGGCCGTGATCATGAGAATTTCTCTGCACATAATGCGTTCTTTATGGCTGTTGCTCAAGACCCTATTTTACAAAAAATAAAACTTATCGCTGAACCTTGGGATATTGGGCCTAATGGATATCAACTAGGAAACTATCCAGATAAATGGCATGAGTGTAATGATAAATTCCGTGACATAACAAAAAGCTATTGGTTACAACAACCTAATTTAGCTAAAAATTTTGCAACCCGTCTAATGGGCTCAAGAGATTTATTCAGTGCTAGCCGCTGGCCTCAAAAACTGCCGGTCAATTTCATTACCTACCATGACGGCTTCACGCTTCAAGATATCGTTTCTTATAACAACAAACACAATGAAGCGAATGGTGAAAATAATCGTGATGGACACAGTGATAACCGTTCGAATAATCATGGTGTTGAAGGTGATACCGATAATCCCGCTATTTTATTATTACGAGATCAACAAAAACGTAATTTAATGGTTTCTTTATTATTTAGCTTTGGTATTCCACATCTACTTGCTGTTGATAGTTTATCTCATAGTCAACAAGGTAATAATAATGCATATTGCCAAGATACAACGATTAGTTGGGCAAATTGGAATTTATCTAAAATAGATAACGCTTTCCAAAAATGGCTTGCTGATATGATCTCTATTCGCCAACAAATCATGCCGGATGTTATTCGTGCATTCAGTAATGAAAATAGAACAAAAAATAGTATTACTTGGTCAAACGCTAGTGGTATCCAAATTACACCACAACAATGGCTCGATATTGATCATTTTTCTTTATATATTAATCTATTTAATAATCATGGCGAATTGCTCTATTTAGTTAATGGAACAAATAGGCCCCTAACCTTTAATTTACCCGTCGGCAGCAAGTGGAATATTGTGTGTGATACCAGCACCAAAAACATAATTATCGATGATATTAATGTTTCTTATCTTCAACCCGCGCATTCCATATCTATCTTGTATCGTTCAAATTAAATAAATCAAAAAATAAAAATGCCGACGAAATTAACGTCGGCATGATTATAACCAGTTATTGATTAACTAAATAATTAACTAAACAATTAACGCAGCAAATGATTCATAAGGTTGTAGTAACAGTTTATTAGTAAACTGAACATGTGGTTCATAATTATTAATTAACGTTTCTAAGCACCGATGCGATAAAGTGTCAGGTAATATAATCTCTACTTTCTGATCACTAAAGTTATTCATAACTACTATTTGCTGATGGTCATCTTCTCGTATGTAAGCAAAAACCTGCCCATGCTGCTCTAATAGCGGTACAAACCGACCACTCACAATCAACGGAAAGGCACGTCGTAACTCAATAAGTCGTTGATAATGATAAAAAACAGACTCTGTATCATGCAGTGCCGCTTCCACATTTATTTCTAGATAATTCGGGTTGACCTTTATCCAAGGCTTCGAAGTTGAAAAACCCGCATAATCTGAACGATTCCAATGCATTGGCGTACGAGCATTATCACGGCTATTTTCATGTACAGCGGCTAGCATCGTTTCTTCAGACACACCATTTTCAGTGCGCTCATGATAAAAATTCAATGTTTCAATGTCACAATAATCATCAATAGAATCAAACGCAACATTGGTCATGCCAATTTCTTCACCTTGATAAATATAAGGCGTGCCTTTCATCATATGCAATGTTGTCGCTAGCATTTTTGCTGATTTAACCCGATATTGCCCTTCATCACCATATTTAGACACAATACGAGGCAAGTCATGATTATTCCAAAACAGAGAATTCCAACCTTCATTATCTAATTCAACTTGCCATTTAGTTAACACTTGTTTTAATGCTGGCAAATTAAAATCAATCGGTTGCCACTTATCACCATTTTTCCACGTTAATGTAATGTGCTCAAACTGAAAGACCATGGATAACTCGTCGCGCTGTGCGCCACTGAATAATTTAGCAATGTCAGGCGTTGCTCCCCATGTTTCACCCACCGTTAACAAGTCTTTACTACCAAATGTCGCTTTATTCATTTTTTTCAATAACGGGTGCAGGTTTGGACCATTGCCTGTAATACCCTTATCTACTTCTTTACCAATCAGATCAATAACATCTAATCTAAACCCGCCAATGCCTTTATCTATCCACCAATTCATCATATCAAATACAGCATGATGAACCGCGGGGTTCTCCCAATTTAGATCTGGCTGACGTTTGGAGAATAAGTGATAGTAGTATTCGCCTGATTGTTCATCATATTGCCATGCACTCCCCCCAAAGAGTGATCCTTGCTCATCTGGGGGTGTACCGTCTACATTAGGCTTTCGCCATACGTAATAATCTCGATATGGATTATCTTTTGATGATTGAGCAGCAACAAACCATGGATGTTCATCTGAGGTATGGTTAACCACCAAATCCATAATGATTCGAATCCCTCGATACTTGGCTTCATCTAACAATTGCTGCATATCAGCCATAGTGCCAAATTCAGGCGCAATATTCTGATAATCAGAAATATCATAGCCGTTATCATCCATTGGTGAGCGATAAACAGGTGATAGCCAAATAACATTAATCCCTAAGTTTTGTAAATAATCTAACTTAGAAATGATGCCCTGAAGATCACCGATACCATCATTATTTGAATCACAAAAACTACGGGGATATATTTGATAAACAACGGCATCATGCCACCAATTTGTTAATATACTCATGATTGTCACTTCCTATCACTGTATCCGTTATGCGGGATTAGGTATGAATCGATAAAATACGGTTGCTAATGGCGGTATAACCATAGCGATTGAATAAGGGAGGCCATGACTGCCCTTTGCTTCAGTTTTAATTGTTGTGATCAGTGAATAATCACTGCCACAATATAGAGAATCATCAGTATTTAATATCAGTTCATATATTCCCTCTAATGGCACACCAATTCGATATTGTTCTCTTGGAACTGGTGTAAAATTAGACGCAACTAATACCTTATTCTCAACAATATCAAACCGTTCATGCACTAATAAACTGTCATCGCCTGCATCACTAATTCGCCATTCAAAACTAGCAGGATCACAATCTAATTGGTATAGCGCAGGGTAAGCACAATACATATGATTTAAATCTTTAACTAACTGCTTCATTCCTTGATGACGTGCAAATTGCAGTAAAAACCATTGCAATTGATCATCATGATTCCATTCCGCCGTCTGCCCAATTTCTGTTCCCATGAAGTTTAATTTTTTGCCAGGCTGACCGTACATATAACCTAAATATGCCCGTAAATTTGCCGTTTGTTGCCACTCATCACCTGGCATTTTATTCATTAACGAGCCTTTACCATAAACCACTTCATCGTGTGATAGTGATAAAATATAGTTCTCACTGAAAGCATAAAGTAACGGCATCGTAATAGTATTATGATGATAACGACGATAAATAGACTCTTCTTTTATATAAGCCAAACTGTCATGCATCCAGCCCATATTCCATTTAAAGCCAAAACCTAAGCCGCCTAAACTTGTTGGTTTAGAAACACCAGGAAAAGCGGTAGATTCTTCAGCTATCATCATCGCATTCGGGTAATGGGAATAAACTTCTTCGTTGATCCAGCGTAATAAACTGATCGCATCATAATTATAATTACCGCCATCAGCATTTGGGATCCATTCACCGTCATTACGGGAATAATCTAAATACAACATCGATGCCACAGCATCAACGCGTAAGCCATCAATATGAAAATGCTCAAACCAAAATAATGCATTTGATACTAAAAATTGGCGTACATGATCACGCCCATAATCATAAATATAGCTTTTCCAATCTTGATGCCAACCTCGACGAGGATCGGGATCATTATAAAGTGCTGTACCATCAAAATTAGCAAGACCATGCTCATCAGCAGGGAAATGGGCAGGAACCCAATCCAACACAACACCCAGCCCAGCTTGATGGCATTGATCAATGAAATATTTAAAATCATCAGGCGAACCAAATCGGCTTGTTGGTGCAAATAAACCAATTGGTTGATAACCCCATGAACCATGAAATGGATGCTCTGAAACAGGCATTAACTCTAAATGGGTATACCCCATTTCAGTTAAATATGGGATCAATGTTTGAGCTAATTCACGATAGGTATAAAAATCGCCATTATCATGACGTCGCCAAGAGCCGACATGCAATTCATAAAAAGATAATGGTTGCTGATGTTTAGCCGTCACAGGTCGCGTTTGCCACATTTCATCTTGCCATTGGTAACAAGATTGTTGATAAGTTAATGAGCAAAACGACGGATACTGCTCTGCATAATATCCCCAAGGATCAGTCTTATCCGGTAATTGATTACCATACTGATCGCTTAATTGGTATTTATAGCGTTCACCAGCCTGTAGATTAGGAATGAATATTCCCCATAAACCACTATCAATATTAGGTTGCTGCAACCGAGTTAATTGACACTCTTTAGCATGCCAGCCATTAAAATCACCAATAACCGCAACACTGGATGCATGCGGGGCATACACTAAAAAACGAACACCAGCAACAAGCGCACCATTAATCGTAACTTCACGAAATTGGGCTCCCATTTCGTTACACATAGCAGCAGGATCACGTAATAATTCAGCGCAAGGTAATAATGTTACTATTTGATTTAAATCACAGTAAGCAGCCCTTTCGAGCTGCTGTAAATTATCACTGTGAAAAGTCACAGACAAATTCATATAATCCTTTACCTTAATCTGCTTTATAACTCGCTTTTTCACGAGCTTGATTTAAACGCTGAGTTAAACGTTTGATCGTCTCTCGAGTAAAAATATCGTCTAGATTTGTTGATAACTTACGACGCCAGTTTGGATATTCATTAACCGTACCTGGAATATTAACGGGCTTATCCATTTCTAACCAATCTTCTAATTGCAAACTTAATAATGCACTAGAACTTTCCGCCAAATGCACTTGCATAGCTTCACTTAATACACGATCCATCGGTACGTAGGCGGCATCAAGGCCAACACCTTCTGGTAAATTACCATGCCAATTAAGACTATTTAGAATATGCTGCTTACTCTCTGCACGAGAATTAAATAGCTGAGTTAATTGTTCACTATTAGGATAAAGCCCTAGTTCTTTGCCCATTTTAAGATCATCACAATGCCAAAAACCACGCAGCGTTGGCATATCATGGGTACACAATGCTGCCATTGATTGTGGTGAATAATGTGCTGGTGAATAAAAACCACCGTCTTCTGCTGTTTCAAAAAAGAATACTTTATAAGAATGAATACCTGCGGTAGCCAATTTTTCTATAATTTCATCCGGTACTGTACCCAAATCTTCACCGATAACAGTACATTGATGACGATGACTTTCTAATGCAAGAATTGCCATCATGTCATCAACAGGGTAATACATATAAGCGCCCTGTTTGGCAGTTTCACCTTTAGGGATCCACCATAATCGTAATAGACCTAAAACGTGATCAATACGCAGTGCTCCACAATTACGCATATTGGCACGTAATAAATGAATAAAAGGCAAATAAGCCGTTTGTTTTAACACTTCAGGATTTAATGGTGGCAAACCCCAATTTTGACCTAGCGGACCTAAAATATCAGGTGGCGCACCAATACTTACATCTTGACATAGCGCACCATGATCCGCCCACGTCTCAGCACCAGAATCACACACACCAACGGCTAAATCTCGGTACAAACCAAGAGTCATTCCTTTTTCATTTGCTAATTCGTGTACTTCTGCAAGCTGTATATCAGCTAACCATTGCAGATACATATATAATTCAACTTGCTCATATTCTTGAGCAATAAAATCTTGTACTGCTTGGTTGCCAAAGTGACGATATTGCTCAGGGAAAACAGGCCAGCCCCATACATCATCATTCTCTTGCTTTAAATGAGCATGCAACGCATCAAACGTCGCTTGATGTAATAAGCTCTCACCACCGTCAGAAACAAACTGTAAAAATTGCTTTGCTCTTTCCGTTTTTTTATCCAAATGACGAGTAACAAATGTCTGATATAACAGCGGCAATACAGCCATTTTTAATGATGACACTTCGCTGTAATTAACCCAACAAGTATCACGAACTGCACTTAATCGTTGTTGAAATTCCGCACTGCCCACTAACTGCTGAGCTTTATCATTTTGAGCAAATTCAGCCACTGAGCTAACATCAATATAAAGCAGATTTAACCAACGACGAGATGATGGACTATATGGACTTGCACCCTCTGGATTAGCAGGAAAAAGAGAATGTATTGGATTTAAACCAACAAAATCCCCGCCAGCATTAGCTACATCAATAACCAATTGTTTTAGGTCACCAAAATCGCCAATACCCCAGTTATGACTAGTGCGAATAGAATATAGTTGAACGCTAGTTCCCCATATTTTTTTATCATCTAATAACGGTTGTTGTTTATAGCAAGCTGTCGGTGCAACAATGAGAGTCATTAAATACGGTGATTTACGACGCTTACGTGTTAATTCAAATTGGTGATATCCACAGGCTAATTCAGGCAAAGAAAATACTAATGGCCCTCCTTCTGATCGCATATCACTCACTAATTGCGACTGTAACCAACCTTCAAAAACTTCACCACTTTCTGCGATTAAACGCCAACTAAAATCGCTCACTCTTGCGCTCGCACCTAATTGCAGCTCAATGTGGACAGGCTCACCACTACGAACAACTTTTACATCAGCTAAGACTTCAACACGATTATGTTTAGTACTTGACTCTAATAGCATTTCATCATTACGTACGTCATATCCTAACGCTGCTAATAAATGACGTAACGTTTCGTCTGCAACTGGGGTTTCTTCTCCCCAAGCACTAATATAACTATCAGCAATTCCCGCAGCTTTTGCCACTTGTTTTAATACTTGGCTATCTTTCATTGTTTTCTCCATAAGCGGCAATTATTTCCACTACGATGCTATTTATCACGATCAAATTATTAAAAATTTAATCCGTTAAAAAATAAATATTATAAAATAATAAAAAAAATAATTAGCATTGATGCCATGTCTGGCATCAATGCAGAATTAATATTACTTAGGCAGTGCAGTTAGTTTCCAAATATTGTTTACATAATCACGAATACTTCTATCAGAACTAAACTTACCTACTAATGCAGTATTTAAAATAGTCTTTTTAACCCACTGAGTTTGATTACGGTATTCCGCATCAATACGATTATGTGCGTTCACATAGTCAGCAAAATCAGCCAGAACTAAATAGGGATCGCCGCCCTCTAATAGGTTATGACGAATATTAGAAAACGCAGCACAATCCGTAACATCAAATTCATTATTATCTAATAAATTAATGGATGCTTTTAATAAACTATCTTGCTCATAATAAGCATGGGAGTTGTAACCCTCAGCTTTTAGTTTTTCAACATCATCAACTAATAAACCAAAGATAAAGATATTGTCATCGCCGACTTCTTCACGGATTTCAACGTTAGCACCATCCATCGTACCAATCGTTAATGCACCATTAAGTGCTAACTTCATATTACCCGTACCAGAGGCTTCTTTACCAGCAGTTGATATTTGTTCTGATACATCTGCCGCAGGAATAATAATTTCAGCTAAGCTAACGCGATAATCAGGCACAAAAACCACTTTCAGCTTACCCTCTAAGCGAGGATCATTATTTACTTTATCGGCTACTTTATTAATGGCATAAATAATATCTTTCGCTAAGGCATAACCCGGTGCTGCTTTAGCTGCAAAAATAAATACTCGAGGATGCATATCAAATGTTGGATCATTTAATAAACGATGGTATAGCGATAATATATGTAATAAATTTAAATGCTGACGTTTATATTCATGTAGCCGTTTAATCTGCACATCAAAAATAGCATTCGTATCTAATTCAATATCCAGATTTTCAGCAACCCAATCAGCAAAACGTTGTTTATTTTGTTTTTTTATCTCAGCAAAACGCTGCTGAAATTTAGTATCATTGGCAAACTGAGAAATTGCTTCTAATTGTTCCAAATGTGCAGGCCACTCAGTACCAATTTTTTCACTAATTAAAGCTGATAATTGTGGATTACAATATTTAAGCCAACGACGAGGCGTAATTCCATTGGTCACATTTTGTAAGCGACCTGGAAATAATTCATCAAACTCTGGGAATAAGTCTCGTTTAACTAATTCTGAGTGCAGCGCTGCCACACCATTAACAGCATAAGTACTTGCCACACAAAGATTCGCCATACGAACCATCCGTGACTTACCTTCCGCAATAATAGAAAGTTTGCGTTTTATCTCATTATTTCCCGGCCATTTAGCTTCAACTTGCGCCATTAAACGATGATTAATTTCAAAAATAATCTCTAAATGGCGAGGTAATAACTCACCAATTAAAGTTTCACTCCATGTTTCTAATGCTTCAGGCAACAATGTGTGGTTAGTATATGCAAAGGTTTTTGAAACAATTTCCCATGCATCATTCCAACTTAGTTTATATTCATCTAATAACACTCGCATCAACTCTGGAATAGCAATCGTTGGATGGGTATCGTTAAGCTGTATCGCTTCAAATTTTGATAATGTATTAATTTCATGACCATTTTTTAGATGGCGACGAATAATATCTGCAATAGAACAAGCACAATGGAAATATTGTTGTGTTAAACGTAACACTTTACCTTGATCATGATTATCATTTGGATACAGTATCTTAGTTACATTACCAGCCGCAATTTGTGTCTGCTGTGCGCCAACATAATCCCCATCATTAAACTTAGCTAAATTAAAAGGTACAGGTGCTCGACATTCCCATAAACGTAACGGAAATACCGACTGGTTTTGATAACCAATAATAGGTAAATCCCACGCAATACCTTGTAATGTGACCGCAGGATTCCAACGACGATGCTGCTGTCCTTTTTCATCAGTATAAGTACTAACATCACCATATAGGCCAACTAATTGATTTAATTCAGGTCGTTGAACTTCCCACGGATAGCCTTCAGCTTCACGCCATGAATCAGGTAATTCAAGTTGATGGCCATCAATAAACGACTGTTGGAATAAGCCATATTGGTAATGTAATCCGTAACCAACAGAAGGAAATTCTTGTGCTGCTAATGAATCCATAAAACAAGCGGCTAAACGACCTAAGCCACCATTACCTAATGCAGGATCTCGCTCTTGTTCCAATAAATCAGTTAATTGCAGACCAAGTTCTGCAACGGCATCATTAATATTTTCATATAAACCAAGACTAATTAAATTATTGCCAGTTAAACGACCAATTAAAAATTCTAATGAAAAGTAGTTAACACTGCGTGTTTTAGCATTAGCAACCCGTTTTTCTGTTTCAAGTAAATTACCAGTGCTTATTTCAGCCAGTGCTTTACCTACCGCTAAATACCAATGTTTATCACTAGCAGTTTCAATATTTTGAGCATAGGAAGTAACTAAATATTTTTTAACTGAAGCCTTAAATGAGGCTTTATCAAATTGTTGTGCTTGACCACGCTTTGTCATTGTTCTGTCTCACTGTAAGATTTAATTGATTGGTGCCTATGCTGCACTGATTCAAGTAATCAAACATCATCCTACTAAAAGGATTATGGGGAGGAGAATAAAGGGCGTAGGAATAACTTTGGTAGTCTGTGAATAAAAATCAGGCAGTTAATCGAACTATTATGTGAGTAATCTCAAATTTATGGGGATGAGAACACCTAGAATGATGAGATATCTTGTTTGTATCGAACTGGGGGTTAAAGTATGCATCAATAGTAATACGTTTATCGTATATGTTCCTATGTCTAGCCTTAAATGATGGATCTTTAAAGAGCTTAATTATGTGGATACCTTCTAAACTTACTCGCCCAGCAAGATTGCATAACGCAATCTTACGCCCTCGCCTCCTTGAAAATCTTAACCAAGCTAATAATTATAGATTAGTCCTGTTTCGATCACCTGCAGGTTATGGAAAAACCACAATGGCTGCACAATGGTTAAAAGATATTCCACATACTGGTTGGTTTAATATTGATGAAAACGATAATGAAAGCTTTCGTTTCGTTAATTATTTTCTGCAAGCAATAAATAAAGCCACTAATAATAGCTGCTTAAAAACCCAAGCCATGGCTGAACGCCGTCAATTTGCCTGTATTACAACCTTAATCAATGCGCTTTTTGCTGAATTAGCCGATTACCAAGAAATATGTTACATCGTCTTAGATGATTATCATGTAATTAATGATGACAGTATTCATGAAGGAATGCGTTTTTTCTTAAAACACATGCCTGATAATATTACACTTGTTGTCACTAGCCGCACGGTTCCACCACTAGGCACTGCAAATTTACGTATTCGTGATTTATTACTAGAAGTTGATCATGATGGCCTTGCTTTTGATGAAGAAGAGACCCAACGCTTCTTCCACCAGCGAGTGACGGATCACGTTGAAAGCCAATTACTCAGTAGCTTACGTCAACAAGTTGAAGGTTGGCCGTCAGCATTACAATTAATCGCCTTACATGCGAAACAAAAACCGAATTTATTAGCAGATTCAGCACATTCATTAGTTAATTTTAATCGTAGCCATTTATGGGATTATTTAGCTGAAGAAGTCTTTGATCAACTGAGTGAAGATATCAAAGATTTCTTATTACATTGCTCAATATTAGATATGTTTAATGCTGAGCTAATCACCGAATTGACCGGACGATCTGATGCTTTAGCAATGTTAGAATCACTTAACCGTTTTGGCTTATTTTTAACACCACTTGAAGGCGATAATAATTGGTACCGTTTTCATCATTTGTTTGCTGAATTTTTGCGCCATCAACGATATGCCACGATCCCTCAACAACGGTATAAATTGCACGAAAATGCCGCTGAAGCCTGGATAAAACAACATAATTATCAACAAGCACTCATTCATGCGCTGAAAAGTGAAAATCAACCATTACTAATGGATTTATTATCCACTCATGGTTGGAGTATGTTCCATCAGGGTGAACTAAATTTACTTGAAGATGCTATTAACAAACTCAATCAAGACGTTTTATTTAGTTCGCCACGTTTATGTTTACTAAAAGCATGGTTAGCACAAAGCCAGCATCGTTATAATGATGTTGGAGAACTATTGTCAAAAAGTGAAGCTGAACTCATTGCTCGCAAATTAACGATTGATGATGCAATTCAAGGCGAGTTTAATGCATTACGAGCACAAGTTGCGATTAATCAAAGTAAGCCCCAGCAAGCACTTAAATTAGCAGAATTATCTTTAGGACAACTTCCTGCAACAACTTATCGTAGCCGTATTGTTGCAACATCAGTTATTGGTGAAGTTCACCACTGTTTAGGTAATTTAACCCAAGCATTATCCATGATGCAACAAACTGAAAAAATGGCACGTCAATACCATTTTTATCATCAAGCATTATGGGCTTTACTTCAGCAATCTGAAATTCTCATCGCTCAAGGCGCAATTCATCATGCTTTTGAATTACTGGAAAGTGCGACGAAGCTCATACAAGAACAGCATTTACAGCAAGTTCCATTACATGAATTTACTCTACGTTTAAAAGCACAAATTTTATGGTGCTGGCATCGTTTAGATGAAGCAGAACAGTGTACTCATAAATGTATTGAAATTTTAACACCCTTTGATAAATCAAAATCATTACACGCATATTCTATGCTCGCCAGAATTGCAATTTCTAGAGGTGAATTAGACAAAGCAACCCGCTACCTTGATATATGTAATGATTTAGTTAAAAATACCTCATATCATATTGATTGGCTCGCGAATCATGATTTTAGCTGCCTTCTTTATTGGCAAATTAAAAACGATACTGATGCCATTAGTGAATGGTTAAGAGGTATTACTCCGCCGCAATCATATTGTAATCATTTTCAACAATTACATGCCCGTAATATTGTCAGAGCTTATCTTCTATTAAATGAAATAGACCTAGCACAACAGTTACTTAATACTATGCAACAATATTGTATTGAACATGATTTATACACAGATCATCATCGTAATGCCATCATTCAAACAGTACTATATAAACAAGCACAACAAACACAACAGGCATTAACTACTTTAAATGAAGTGCTTATTGTCAGTAATCACTCCGGCATGATCAGTGACTTTTTATGCGTAGGTGATGATGTCAATACATTACTCCAAACACTTGTTGAACATAAAAAATTAGATGAATTAACGCTCCACCGATGCCAATATTTATTACGAGAAATGACCAGTAAAGAACGGGCTCGCGTCGTACATTTTGATGAAAATTTTGTTGATAAACTATTGGCTTTGCCAAATATTCCAGAACTTATTCGTTCGAGCCCGCTCACACAACGAGAATGGCAAGTTTTAGGGCTCATCTATGCCGGTTATAGCAATGAACAAATATCAAATGAACTTGATGTCGCCGCCACAACGATTAAAACTCATATTCGTAATTTGTATCAAAAATTAAATATTATTAATCGTCATCAAGCCATTGAAACTGCTGAAAGTTTATTAAAACTAATTGGGTTAGCAGCATAAAAAAATCCCAGCAATAATCATCTATTGCTGGGATTTTCACTTACCGTTAGTTGTTATCAACTAAAACCAAAAGAAAATTAAGCCTTAACGGTATAAAATACATGACTTCCTAATCCTGATCCCATTTCTATTGTATAAGTAGACGTGTTTTTAGCGACACACGCCCCACTCCAGAAATCAAACCAATCTGTCGCATATTCTGCCTCTAATAGAACCTCTTGTTCGACATCATCAATATAATTAAACGCAAAATACAGCTGCAGCACTGAGCCACCAGTCAATGGTAAGGCTAATTCTGCGGTTGTTAACCTTAAATCTTTGAATACTGAGGCATGTTGCGTTAATTGTTGACGATGAACTAATCGTAAAAAACTCTGCTGAGCAAAACTATTCCATTGCGCTAATGGATCACCTGATAATAATAAGCCACCAGCCGCTAATAATACGTCACGATGAAATAGATAACTGTGGTGATCTGTTTTTTGATTCACAAGATCAACAAGCGTCGCGCAATCAGGATCAATATGCCACAAACTCAAATGCTGCCAGCTACGATAAAATGTCTCTTGCGCGATTTGACTAAAACGATGATCATTACGCTCAACATCATCAGAAACGCGCATCGCATCCACTAAACCAAGTGATGGCCACATTGGTGCATTACACCCTAATAACCAAGCCGTTCCCGCCCCTTTTGCAATCGCTTCCATTCCCAAACGATAAGCAGTAACCCCTGTACAATCCCGTTGATAACGCTGCCCTTTCAACGTACCCCAATAATTAGCATCAAGCTTAAACAGTTCGACGCCCCATTCTTCACGCATTGTTTTTACTACGTGAGTTAAATGCGCTTGAACTTGTGGGTGAGAAGTATCAAGAATATACCAAGGCGTACACCGCCAACCGCCATAGGTTACTGTTTCTGCTTTTAATAATTCACCATTATGATGACGAACAAACCACTCGGGATGCTGTTTAAAAATAGTTGAACTTGGCTCTGCAATAAATGGAGCAAGCCATATAGCTGGCTTCTTCCCTTGCTGTTTAATATTAGCAATAACTGTTTTAATCCCATTCGTAAAACGATCTGACGGTGTTAGCCAATCCCCCATGTAAGCCTGATAACCATCATCAAGTAATACCCACTCAATGGCGGAATTATCACCGTCCATTCGGCTTACATTTAAGTCTATATCTTGTGCGGAAACCCCAGCATAATAGGCATACCATGAACACCAACCTATTGGAGATGCGAGCTGTTGATTTCGTTTAGGATGATTAACATTAATTGCCTGTGCAAAAAGCTGATATACCTCATCAAGGCTGGTTCCTACGATGGTAATAATATTTTCAAGGGCTAATAGATCAGACTCATCAACTTGGTATTGGCAATACTCACCATCAATAAACGCATGCACCGCTTGATCATGAATTTCAAAATACCCCGCAAAACGACGGCATGATGTAAATCCAAATAACGTGAATGTCTTATTTTGTTCAATAACAAGATAGTTATAATAACGATTGGGCGCATCTTGCGGATAAATACGGTATTCACTATTGTTATCTGGGCATCGGCCAATCGCAACAGGTTGATCAATCGTACCGCCTGTTTGAGCTAACATTTGAAAACCATCGCCAATAATCGTTTCGGTGCCTTTGTAAGGGAAAGTAAATCGTCCAATTTGTGTGTGTGAACTTAATATATGAGTGGGATTGTCTAGCTGGTAACAAGGAAGAAATTGCTCATGCTGCAAAGAAATCACAATATGTGCCGCAGGTTGGAAAACTATAGCATTTAGAATACAGGACATTTTATAACTTCAAGAATAATAAAGGATTATCTACTCTACCTGTACTGTGCCCCTACAAATTGAGATCGTTTACACAAATTAAAGATTTCAGCATAAGATAACCTTCTATTCCCAAAAAAAAGAAAAGCTCTTTGTCTTATTAAGACAAAGAGCTTCACTGATAATTTTATTGTATCTATCTTATTGAAGGACAGGTAAACCTGATGAGCGAACATTTCCTCGAGGCATAACAAAGACTGCAGGAGTCCACGCAGGAACGGTTAATACACTGCCGTTAACCATCGCTCCCTTAGCCAAATCAGATTTATATTTATCGCTTAAGTCAAGCCCTGTCATGCCAATATCAAATGATTGGCTGTCAGGGCTCGCATTAATCACAATCGCCATCGCATCAAGCGTTGGATCAATATCTTGCATTCCTTTGCCATTATTAATCGTCATAACAATCAAACCTGGTTTTTGCATTGTACCTGTATTATGGAATGCCACCCGTTTAATTACTTCCGTTCCTGTTCCTAATGTTATTAGTGGATAACGCTGACGTAAATTGGCAAGATCGAGGTAATAATCCAGCATTTGTTGGATCTCTTGGTTATTTGGTTTTGCATTTGCGCCACTGCCATCAATGATTTGCTCAATAATAGTATAGTTATCACCATCTTTATCTTTACGTGGTAAGCCTTTATTCCAGTTATTATCTTGCAATGTAAAATCAACATTATTGTACCAATCACCAGAATCGTAAGAGTCTCTTTGCATTGATTTAGAACGTAATATCTCAGATCCCATATGAGTAAATGGTACACCTTGACCCAACATTGCTGTTGCTAACGACACCGCCTGCATGCGTACTCGTTGATTAGCTGTTACTTCATAAGGAATCTTATATTGTTGATTATCCCATAGCGTTTGGTTGTCATGCTTAGAGACGTAATTTTGAATTTCAGTAGGATCTTTTGCATAGCCCGCGGGTTGTCCATTGTAATCAAGTTGATCACCTCGAATACGTTGACCTTGCGCGTTCTCAAACTGGAATGCCTTTAGATTGCCCGCCATGCCTAAACGGACTAAATCAGCGGAATGAAGTGCACTTTCTTTACTGGTTGTACTCATCTTATTAGGTTGGACATAAGCGCCATTACCAAAACCTTGATTTTCTCGCAGAGCATTACCACCGTCAAATGGACCGCCACCACGAACTGCATCGCGAAGACGATCAGAGAAGCTGCCAATACCCGTTCCAGCTAAATGAGGCTGTGTTGCCTGAATAAATAAACGATCATTAGCAACCTCACCAAAGTTCCAGCCTTCACCATAGAAATATGTTTGAGAATCCACAGCTTGTACTGCAACTAATGCATCTTTCATTTGCGCCAAAGGATGATGTCCCATGAGATCAAATCGAAACGCATCAATTTTATAGTCACGTGACCATACCACCAGCGAGTCTTTAATTAGTTTCGCCATCATCGCGTGTTCTGGTGCCGTATTAGAACAACATGTGGAATTCTCTACCGCACCAGTTATTGGATTTAAGCGGTTGTAATACCAAGGAACAATTTTGTCTAACACCGAAGTTTCACTTATCGGACCCGCAGAATTTGTGTGGTTGTAAACAACATCCATCACTACATTCATCTTAATATCTTGCTTAACCGCTTTAACCATTTCTCGCATTTCTAAAATACGGGTTTTGCCTTCGGCATTTGTGGCATAAGATCCTTCTGGCGCCGTGTAATGAAAAGGATCGTACCCCCAGTTAAAGCTATCAGTTTCAGATATTAGTTGATTAAGCATCTGTACTTTAGGGCTCTTTTCATTATCGTTGTTTTGTTCACGAGCCAATACCTCAGCAATGGTTAGATTATTATTACAATCACCACTAAATAATGAACTAGCAACTTTAGCATTAACCTTACATAAACTAGAGAAAGGTTGATTGATATTAGCGACTTGCTGTGGATCTTCATTAATAGTCGCAATATCAAAAACAGGTAATAAATGTAGATGCGTAACGCCATTGTCACTCAATTTTTTAAGATGATTAACAGGCACAGAATCACGTTGTGTAAACGCTTTAAACTTACCGCGATATGCTTCTTTTGTGGATTGGTCATGCGCACTAAAATCACGCACATGAGCCTCATAAATCACAAAAGAACTCGGATTTGATTGATCTCTTGGACGTACTAACTCATCCCACCCTTCAGGCTTTAACGTTGAATCATTGAGATTAACAACTTGGCTGTATTTAGAATTCATCGCTAAGCTTAGTGAGTATGGATCTGTCACTTGGTATTGCTCAACATTGCCAGAGACCGGATGGTACACATTAACTAAATAACGATAATACGTTCCATCTTTTGCTTTATCGGTAATGGTAGACCAAACACCTGATTGCGAATCAAAATCCATCTGCAATCGTCCCAGTTCTTTCTTGTCATCATTAAATAAAACCAAAACGATGTTTTGCGCAGTCGGTGCCCATAATTTAAATTGCACACCATTATTAGTAACCGTTGATCCTAATTGTTCTGATTGGGCTTTAGGTGCAAACAATTGATCAAGTACACCGGCTGATTGAATTTTAGTACCCGCTAATACTGTGCCTTGTTTATCAACGGCTATCACAATATTTTCAGCTTTAACAATGGATCGCATATCAATATCATGGGGAATAGTATAAGCCTGTTGACCTGCAAGATAAGGGAAACGAATTTCTTGTTGTGCCGTTAATTCAGTCGGTTCTAATACCAGATAATCCGCAGTATATTGATAACTCTCATTAGGCTGAATACCACCTTTTAATGATACATACATCCGTACTTGATTAGCACCACTCGCACCATTCCACACTAACGTATTTTGACCAATAAGATGGGCTTCAGCGTTGGCAACACCAGACATAACAATAAAAGCTTCTTCACGCGAATTTTTTGCCCTAGTGTCGCCCGCTATATATGATGCGGTACGATCAGGTATTTGAGTAAAATCTAACCGAATATCACCACCTAACGGATCAGCTAACTTGTCATCGCGTAAAATAAAATTAATACAATTAGTATTGCCATCTTTAAGATTAATCTTCCAATACGGTCCTAAATTATCAACCCCTACCGGTAAGTTTTGAGTATTATCCCATGAACCATTCACCATGTTATTTGCAGCGCGATCGCATTGTTCATTATTCCATATATGAAGACTATAATTAGCAAAATTATTACTACGGGTTGTTCCTGATTTAGCAACATAATAAACCACCGCCTCGCCATCTTGAGCTTGTATAGGCTCAGATACTTCACCAACACGATTTAATGTAGCTATCGGACCATTTGTTGGCGGTAATTCAATCGCAATCTTTGGCGGATTTGTGGTATCAAAATAGGCGTTATCATCAACCACCGTTGACGATGAACTATCATTACAACCACTAATAATGAGGGTTGAAATAATAGATAAGATGGAAGACGCAAGTAATGAACGCTTAAAAATCATGCTAATATCCTTATGGAACATATTGAAATTGCATGCATCATAAAAAAAGACCATCACTACACATTGTGATAAAAAGCATTAAATTGCTAAATAATTACTCTTTTTTATTCGTTATTAGCAACCTATCACGTTCGGTAGGGCTACAAAGATTTTCAATGAGTTTCGATACAATAAACGCTCATAAAATATAGATATTAGAACAATATATTCTCAATATAACGTTAATATTTATTTATTAATGATAATTTTATCTATAATGAAACTTTTTCTAAAATCAACTATCAAACTATCCATTTGAAACAAAACGAAATTATTTAAGTAGTTAATTTATGGATTTTTTTTCCTTGTTAGATCTAATCAAGCAGATAACTGGCATAATGTTCCCTATAGTTATGTTTTTTATTTCTGGCATTATCATATTAACAATTTCACGCACCTTTTTATGTATTTGGCAAAATGAACGTGTTTCTAATGCACGGGGCTGGAGAGTAATATTTATTTCTGGGTTGCGCATGGATATTGTAAGTATGTGCTACTTGGTCATATTACCTTGTCTTATCACACCTCTTATTATTGGCGTTCCTTATTTAAATCATATTTGGTTAATTATTCTTTCCTTATGGATCACAATAGGATTATGGCTATTAGTTTATATGGAAGCAGCAACACCATTTTTTATTAAAGAATATGATGTACGCCCAAACCGCCTATTTGTTGAATATCTCATCTATCCCAAAGAAGTAATGAGCATGATGTGGAGCGGTTATAAACTTGAGTTAGCACTGGGTTTAATCATTTCATTAACAACACTTTACTTTGGTTGGATATTTTCAAACTATCTTATTCAAGACCTTCAAACACCCAACTGGTACTGGCGTCCCATCATTGCCCTAAGCAGTGTTGCTTTATGTGTAATAGGCGCACGTTCGACATTCGGTCATCGCGCTATAAATCCATCCATGATTGCCTTTTCACATGATAATCTCATGAATGATTTTCCATTAAATTCAACGTATTCAGTTCTGTATGCAATGAAACTAATGCGAAAAACAGTTGATTCATCCACTATTTATCCCCCAATAGAAAAAGAAGACATTATTCAGACTATGCAGGAAAATAGTCAATTACCCGCAGATGCTTTCAATTATCAGCCACTACCAACACTTGCCTACCACAAAGCAAGTAATACAGGTAAACGTAAGAACATCGTTATTTTGCTACAAGAGAGCCTTGGTGCGCGTTTTGTCGGTGGATTAGGAGGCTTACCATTAACGCCAAATCTCGATCTATTAATGCAAGAAAGTTGGAATCTAACTCGACTGTATGCCACAGGAACACGTTCAATTCGAGGGATTGAAGCTGTTACTACTGGCTTTTTCCCTACACCAGCTAATGCCGTTGTAAAATTACCTAAAAGTCAAAATAATTTTTATTCAATGGCTCAAACACTTAAAGATGAAAATTATCATACTCAATTCATTTATGCTGGCGAAAGTCACTTTGACAATATGAAAGGCTTCATGCTAGGTAATGGTTTTGTTGATATCCAAGATTTACCCACATTTAATAATCCAGAGTTTATTGGATCATGGGGCGCGTGTGATGAAGATCTTTACAACAAAGCACATCAACAATTTAGTATGCTTTCTCAACAAGATAAGCCCTTTTTTAGCTTAGTATTCACAACAACAAATCATTCACCTTATGATTATCCACAAGATAAAATAGAGCCGTATAATCAACCTGCAACCACGCGAGAAAATACCGTTAAATATTCAGATTACGCACTGGGTAAATTTCTAGAACAAGCTAAAAAATCAGATTATTGGGACGACACTATTTTTGTATTGGTAGCAGATCATGATTCGCGTGCTTATGGTGATCAAATAGTACCAATAGACTGCTTTCATATTCCTGCGGTCATTTTTGGTGGCGGTATTTCTGCATGTGAGGATAATCAATTAGCCAGTCAACTTGATTTACCACCAACGTTATTATCAATGGCAGGCATTAATGCTTTTCACCCAATGATGGGTAATGACCTCACCAAAGAAGTAGAACAACATAAGCAAAGAGCCATCATGCAATACCACAATAACTTTGCGTGGCTAAACAAAGATAACCATGCTGTTGTCTTTCAGCCAAACAAAGATCTAATGACCTTTCACTATGAACCGACAACTCATGCATTGATACCACATGAATTACCAGACAGCGAAATAAAAACAGCGAATGCATTCGCGTTATGGGGCAGCTTGTCTTATAAACAAGATTTCTATCAATGGGACAAAATAAAGGCTGCACAAGCTAAAAACACTCAAAATTAATATACCCGCCGCTTTAAGACTTAAGGACAGCCATATATTTGAACACTTTTATGGCTATCCTGTCTTTCACTATCTTTCTTGAAACAAAGAGTAAAATGTAAATTAGTACTGATCATCTAAACAGCGATGTGTTGTGGCTTAATGACATTTACAGCTCTAATCTATAATCCTATGGCTGTCCTATCTTTTGTCCTTTTTAGCTTTGCTAATTAATAAGTGTTTGTGCATTATTGTACCCGTCGTTTAAATTTCAAAACGCGTCTATAAGTGATTATAGGTGAGTCACATCATCATAACTCTTCTTTCTAAATTAAATAACTAGCAGCTTTTATCCAACAACTGAGCGTGACTATTATGACCTTTTCTTCCATCAAAACCGCTATTATTGGCTACGGCTTTTCAGCAAAAACGTTTCATATTCCCTTTATTAACACCTTACCTGAATTTGAATTTACAGCAGTAAGCACCCGTAATCGAGAAGCAGTCAATCATGATTGGCCCAATGTACAACATTATGAAGCTGCGCCAGATTTATTGAACCACTCTGATGCTGAGCTTGTCATTATCACAGCCCCTAACGACGTTCACTTTGAACTTGCTAAACAAGCACTTGAAAACGGTAAGCACGTCATCATAGAAAAACCATTTGTAACCAATATTGCCGACGGTGAAGCATTAATTGCCCTTGCCGCAGAGAAAGACCGAATATTGAGCGTGTATCACAATCGCCGTTGGGATGGTGACTTCTTAACAATTAAAAAGATGATTGAAGAAAAACGTTGTGGTGATTTAAAGCATTATGAATCTCATTTCGACCGTTTTCGACCAGAAGTTCGTCAACGTTGGCGTGAACAAGCCACCAATGGTGGTGGGCTTTTGTTTGATTTAGGCTCACACCTTATCGATCAGGCACTGGTACTATTTGGTGTTCCTGATGCTATTACCGCACAATGCGAAATCATGCGCGAAGGTTCAACAAATATCGATTACTTCAATATTGTTCTGCACTACCCTAATCATTTAGCGACCTTACATGGTGATTTATTCAGTGCTGGTCCAAACAAACGTTTTACGGTGAAAGGCACGCAAGGAAGCTATGAAAAGTACGGCTTAGATCCACAAGAAGCATGTTTAATTGCAGGCGTTTTACCTAACAAACCACAATGGGCAAATGAAACACCAGAACAATATGGTCATTTCTATGATGCAGATGGCGTCGAAACCATTACAACTGAGTCTGGTTGTTATCAGAAATACTTTCAAGAACTTGCTTTAGCGATTAACACCAATACAGCGCCACCTGTAACCGCAGCAGACGCGTTATGGAATATTAAGCTGATCGCACTCGCAATGGAAAGTAGCCGCCAAGGCAAGACACTCACGATAGATAAATGGTGATAGTGATTAATTAAAACCGTCATTTTCTTTATCAAGCCAAAGACAGAGCAGCTATATATTCACATACTTTTATGGCTGTCTTTTTTATTTTTTAGCAATTATGATACTAATAGCAATTGATTAAGATATAACAAAGGCTACCTCTTAGTAGCCTTTAATTATTTACAGCTTTAATATTTTCTTAAAATATCTATTATATCAATTTTTCTTTCTGCATGAATCAGAGCCTCAATATCTTCATCATTTTGAAATAATTCAGATAATGCCATAATTGTATTTATATGATTATCTGAATCTATTGCAGCTAATGTTATTGATAAATACACATTTCCATTATCTTCTGATTCTAAATCAACACCATTCTTAAAAATTGTGACTTGAAGTGCGGCCTCATTTACACCATCTTCAGGTCTAGCATGTGGCATCGCTATTTTAGGAGCAAGTACATAATATGAACCAATTTCTTTATGTTTTTGTTTAATTGCTTCTAAATAACAAAGATCTACTTTTTTATTCTTTATTAGAACTGAACACATTAAATCTAATGCACAATCAACAGTTAAATTCTTTTCTGACGTAATAACAATACCATCATCACCAATTAAATCGAATAAACTCATGAAACAATCCACCCTAAGAATAATCCAACAACGCCAAAGTCAAAATCAGAAAAAGTTGTAGCTTCTAAACCTAATCCGCCTAAGACTGGAAGTAATAACATTGGTAAGATAGAGATACAGATACCTTGTGTAAATGAACCAAGAATTGCTCCACGTAAACCACCCATTGCATTTCCATATACTCCAGACGCACCTCCGACAAAAAAGTGAGGAACAACACCAGCAACAATAACTGTCCATCCCATCATTCCCTGTATACTCATTATTAATAAACCAGCAGAGAATGAAGATAAAAAACCAATTAATACAGCATTAGGAGCCATTGGAAATACCATTGGACAATCTAAAGCAGGTTTTGCACCAGGTACTAATTTATCTGAAATCCCCTTAAATGCTGGTACAATTTCTGCTATAAACATTTTCACACCTTGTAACACGATGTAAACGCCTCCAGCAAAAATTAAGGATTGCATAAATGTAAAGACTAACCAATTTTGACCACCAGAAATACTTTCAACAAATTCACTGCCAGCAAATACAGATGCTAATAAGAAAAATAATATCATCGTTGTTGCTATAGCTACTGGTGTATCACGTAAAAACATTAAACTCTTTGGTACATTAATATCTTCAGTAGATTTAGATATATCACCAAATTTACTACCAATATAGCCAGAAACAACGTAAGAAAGAGTTGAAAAATGTCCCATTGCAAGCTGATCAGTACCCATTACTTTTGCTGTATATTTCTGAGCAATTGCTGGCATAACAACCATCAAAGAGCCAACAATAATCGAGCCTAATGCAACCAATATAGTGCCTTTTATACCTGCTGTTGATAAAATAACAGCAACCAACATCGACATGAACATTGTATGGTGACCCGTTAAAAAAATATATTTTAAAGGTGTAATTCGAGCCAAAATAATATTAACAATGAAAGCAAAAAACATAATTAATGCCATTTCATAACCAAATGCATCTTGCGCTATGGCGACAATTGCTTCGTTATTTGGAATAACACCACTAACACCAAATGCTTCTGTAAATATTGTAGAAAAGTTATTTAAGGCACCAATTAAAGCACCAGCACCAAAACCGAGAATTAAATATCCCATTACAGTTTTAATTGTGCCTTTTAAAATGGTTGATATATCAGATTTTTGTGCAACTAACCCAATAAAAGCAATTAAGCCAACCATAATTGCTGGCTCTTTTAATAAGCTCAGCATAAATTCAAAAAAATCAACCATAATAATTAGTCCTTAAATTAAAGCAATTAATTGTTCTTCGATAGATACTTTATCAAAAATATTTTTAAGGCTAATAATATTAACTTTTCCTACCGCTTCTAATTGAGTTGCTACATCCGTTGCAGCTACCCATATATCAGCATTACTTGATAAGGCTGACGATAGATCTTCATGATCAACTTCTGCATCTAAACTGATTTTTTTTATTACATCTTTAACTGCCATCTCCATCATTAATGAAGTACCTAATCCATTTCCACATACAACTAGAATCTTTTTCATTTTATATTCTCTTTAGTAGGATATTTAGGCATGAACTATTTCATTACCTTGTTATTATGCAGAAATATTAAAGGGTAAAATCTCAAAAAAAATAGACATAAATCACAAACACAAAATGAGATTGTGACGCAGATCTACTTAATATATTATTATTAATAAAAAAGTTTATTAGCAATTTATAAGATAATCAAAATTGTGATGGGCATTATACTATTATATAAATTAGTAGATTAAACATATATATCTATTATTTACCATAATCTGTCAGCATCTTTTTCAATAACGTATTTATGTCTTTAGTTTTTTTATTTCTTTTAGTAAGAGAACTTAACGATATTATCTCTTTGGATTCTTCTTTTATAATTTTATCTTCATTCGCTTTTAATTTCATTTTTTGCACTGTTGGTAATAATAATCTAACTTCTTCACCGCTATCATTTATCAACAATACAATATTTTCTGATTCAACTTGTACAATAGTTAGTAAACCATGTTTCTGTGATTTGATTTTTTCACCAACCATAATAGATTCAGGAGGTACCGAGCGGTCCGCTAACAGCCCACTTCTTAACTTTGCAGCACTAATAGATCGAATGTTTCCCGTATTTTCGAAAAAAACAATAACTGTGTGTGTGTTGTAATATTCAATAACACGAACCAAACCATATTTTTTAGTGCTGAATATAGCGCCATTTTGCATATCTTGCGGCGCAGCCATTTTTTTAGCTAACATACCTTTTCCTATCCATACAACTAAGTATAATTTTCACTTTTCTTTTAATATTATATACATATAAAAAAGTAAGATAAAATGCAATTTTTACCTATTTATACTTTTTTATATTGTCGATAGCATTACATTTAACCAAGAAATACAGTATATGCTTATCTACTTACTACGTATTTAAATATATATAAATACGTAGTAATAAACACTTTCAATTTATGATGTAAAAAAGTAACAACTTTTTACGCTCTCCATAAAAAACCACTTCAGCTCACAACAATAAAACATTCACCAATTTAATATGTTATGTGTTAACAATCTCGCGTAGTATTCGTAACGTGTTATTTCTTAATAAAATAGAGTGACAATTAAATTATTCTGAATTAGGATAATTGCCATTAGTCGGGGGGCGTTAAGCTGAGATCACTGTAAATGGTGGGACCCGTTGAACCTGAACCAGTTAGCACTGGCGGAGGGAACTAACTATCAACGGATTATCAACGTTAATAGATGCAAGCTAAGTCAACTGCACACTCTCATGCCGCAGTTTACACTTCCCGCTTGATAACTTGTTCCTGATGCTAGCGCGTAAGGAATGAAGTATGCCACACACCCCATCATCGCATCACACAACTACCCCTATTGTATTGACGATTGCAGGATCAGACAGTGGCGGCGGCGCGGGGATTCAAGCTGATATTAAAGCCATTTCAGCAACAGGTAGTTATGCTTGCTCGGTTATTACGGCGATTACCGCCCAAAATACGCAAGGTGTTAGCGGCATACTTGCCATTCCTCTTGATATGGTTGAGCAGCAGCTGGACGCCGTATTCAGCGATTTAAATATTCAAGCCGTCAAAATTGGCATGCTCGCCGACAGTGATATTATTCGACTAGTTGCTGCAAAAATTCGTCATTACAAACCACCATTTTTAGTCATTGATCCAGTAATGGTAGCCACCAGCGGTGATGTGCTATTACAACAACAGGCTATAACTACTCTCAAAACAGAATTGCTACCACTGGCTGATATTATTACCCCTAACCTACCAGAAGCGGCGGCATTAACAGGTTTAGACATTCCACAATCACTGGCTGATATGCAAGCGATGATCAGTGCATTACGAGAGATTAATCCTCATGCAGTGTTACTCAAAGGTGGGCATTTAGAACAAAGTAGTGATAGCACTGATTTACTCATTCTCGCCTCTGACGTTATTGAGCTGACAACACCTCGCATTAACACTAACAACACTCACGGCACGGGTTGTACTCTGTCTGCGGCTATCGCATCTTATTTAGCTCAAGGCAATGATCTTACAACGGCAACTACCTTGGCTAAACGCTACATTACTGCCGCCATAACCGCTGCCGATGAACTCAATATCGGCCATGGTCACGGCCCTGTGAATCACTTTTTTGCAGGTCATCATCATGTGCGCTGATCTGGAAATCACCATTACTAATGGCAGTTTACGCTATCACTCAACGAAAAATGACCAGCAAAATAATGCGGTAATTGAAAACCTTAATCTAACTATTGCCGCCAATAAATGGACTTGTCTGGTGGGTAAAAGTGGTTGTGGTAAAAGCACCCTGATCAAGTTTTTAGCCGGATTACTCAACGAAAGTACCCAATGGCAAGGTCAACTGACAATCTCAGATAATCAGCCTTTAACAGGACGAGTCGCTTATATGGCGCAACAAGATCTGTTATTGCCTTGGTTAACGGTATTAGACAATGTTTGTATTAGCAGTAAGTTCGGTCATCACGATTCAATACCCAATTTAAAACAACGGGCAATGACATTATTAGAACAGGTTGGTTTAGCCGATAAACACCAGCTATTGCCACAACAATTATCGGGTGGTATGCGCCAGCGAGTCGCCCTTGCGAGAACACTATTACAAGACCAGCCGATTGTATTGATGGATGAACCTTTCTCCGCATTGGATGCCGTCACCCGTTATCGCTTGCAAGATCTATTTGTAAACTTACTCAAGCATAAAACCGTGGTGCTGATTACCCATGATCCTCAAGAAGCTATTCGATTAAGTGATCAACTGTATATTTTGCAAGGCGAGCCAGCTTTTGCATCTGCGTTATCGTTACCCGAGTCATTACCTCCACGACGTTTTGATGCAGAATCAGCAAGCCACCAGCAACGTATTTTTGACATATTGGCACACAATCATGACTGATATTACCCGTTTAATCGCTACCAAATCGCCGCGTCAACAACGGCCCCCACAGCGTGAACTTGCAACACCGATACGATTACTGATCAGTATTAGCGTGCTACTTGGATTATGGCAACTCACCGTGATGGTGTTTCACTTACCGAGCTTTATTTTACCGCCGCCATTGGCTGTAGCGCAGCGGTTAGTCTCCCGCTATGACGTTCTGTTAAGTAATACTTGGGTGACCAGCCAAGAGATCATTCTAGGGCTAATTCTCGGTTTATCATTAGGGTTATTTTTTGCCTTACAGATGCTGCTCTTTAAGCCCGTTAAGCGATGGTTATTACCATTATTGATTGCCAGTCAAGCCATTCCTGTGTTTGCTATCGCTCCGGTATTAATGCTGTGGTTAGGCTATGGCATTGGTTCAAAAGTAGTAATGGCAGCGTTAATTATCTTTTTCCCTGTCACCACATGCTGCTATGACGGCTTACGTAATACCCCTACAGGTTACCTTGAATTATCAGCCACCATGGGCGCAACTCAGTGGCAACAGCTTAAATATATTCGCTTTCCTGCTGCACTACCGGCATTAGCTTCTGGCATTCGAGTCGCGGTGGTGATTGCACCGATTGGTGCAGTCGCTGGCGAATGGGTGGGCGCGAGCAAAGGCTTAGGTTATTTAATGCTACAAGCCAATGCACGGATGATGATTGATGAAATGTTTGCCGCACTGTTTATTTTATCACTGTTATCAATATCGCTGTATTTCATCACGGACAGATTATTAAAACGCCTGATCCCGTGGCAACTGTCGTAACAGGCTAATGCTTTACCTAATACCTATTTTTTAGACTCACTCTTTAAAGGATCTATTGTGAAACGTATTTTGTTAATTACTTCAATCATGTTATTGCTGTTTGGCCTATCGGTGAATGCAGAAGCTGCAACCGCTTCCCAAAAACTCACCAAAGTAAGCCTAATGCTTGATTGGTTTGTTAACCCAAATCATGGCCCAATTATTATTGCCCAAGAACGCGGGTATTTTAAACAACATGGAATCGAGGTTGATATTCAGCAACCTGCCGATCCATCTTTACCACCGAAATTAGTCGCCGCCAATAAAATCGATCTTGCCGTTTCTTATCAACCCAATTTAACGATTGATGTCGCTGCTGGCTTACCTTTAATTAAAACCGCCACTCTGATTGCGACACCACTTAATACATTGATGGTACTAAAGAAAAGCGGCATCACTGATTTATCACAACTCAAAGGTAAAACCATTGGTATTTCAGTCGCAGGCAATGAAGACGCCACCATTGGCACCATGCTGGCTGATCACGGTGTGAAATTAAGTGATGTCAATATCGTTAATGTCGGCTGGGCACTATCATCTTCATTAGCATCAGGGAAAGTTGATGCTATTTGGGGCGGATTACGTAACTTTGAAACCAATCAATTAGCGTTAGAGGGCTACCCAACTACGTCCTTTTTCCCTGAAGAGAACGGTATTCCTAGTTATGATGAATTGATCTTTGTTGCCAACAGCAAACATTATAACCGCCAAGCGATCACCGCTTTTAATACTGCTATCGCACAAGCAACCACCTATATCATCAATCATCCAGATGCTGCGTGGAAACAGTTTATTCAATACGCACCCGATACGTTAGATAACAAGCTTAACCATAATGCATGGAACGATACGTTAACGCGGTTTGCTTTGCGTCCTGCGGCTGTCGATTTTAAACGCTACGATGATTACGCCCAATTTCTATTTAAACACCACGTTATAACGCAACAGCCCCAAGCCAAAAATTATATTGGCAGCTTCTAAGGAGAGATCACATGACATACCAAGATTTAATTGATGCTTGCCAACCCCAATGGACCACTTATATCCAGCACCCATTTGTGATGCAACTTGGCCAAGGTACACTGCCTCACCATTGTTTTATGCATTATTTAAAGCAAGATTTTTTATTCTTAAAACAATATGCACGCGCTTATGCGTTAGCAATTTATAAAGCTCGCACTTTAGCTGATATGCGCCGTGCATTACCAAGTGTGGCCGCTTTGCTTGATCATGAAATTGCTCACCATATTGATTACTGTGGTGCTTGGCATTTAACCGAACAAGATATGGAACAAGAGCCAGAAGATGTCGCAACAGTCGCTTACACCCGTTATGTATTAGATGCCGGTATGCAAGGGGATATCATTGATTTATATGTCGCCCTTGCGCCGTGTGCGATTGGCTATGCGGAAATTGGCAACTTGCTGGCTAATGATACAAAAACTGTGTTTGACAATAATCCCTACCGTAGCTGGATCGCGTTATATAGTGGTGAAGAGTACCAACAAGGAGTTGCCACCGCGACGGTATACCTTAATAACCTCCTTGCGGAAATTTCACTACACAGTCAACGAGGTCAACAACTGGTTCAAACCTTTAAAGTCGCAACTGAAATGGAAATCGCGTTCTGGCAACAAGGACTCAATGCCGGAACTAGCAACACAAGGGCTATTAACCATAAATCAGGAGCTGTCGATAATGCATAACTCATCACAACACACAGCGACTTCAGCGTCATTAACTGAAAGCATTATCACGGCACTGACTCTGGTCAGAGAACAAAAACCATTAGTAGTTAATATCACCAATTATGTAGTGATGAACAATACTGCTAACGCTTTATTAGCCATTGGCGCGTCACCTATTATGGCGCATTCACGTCAAGAAATGGCTGAGATGATGCACATTGCAGGATCATTAGTGATCAATATTGGCACCCTTGATAATGAATGGATTGAACGGATGCTATTTGCCGTTGAACAAGCTAATGCCAATAATAAGCCGATAGTGTTAGATCCTGTCGGTTGTGGCGCAAGTGTATTACGCACCCAAACGGCCCGCACTCTGGCAGCGAATGCCAATAATCTGATCATTCGTGGTAATGCATCTGAAATCATTGCCCTTGCAGGTGAAACTAGCCAAACCAAAGGCGTTGATGCGCTTGATAGCAGTGATACCGCATTAACCGCCGCACAAGCGTTAGTCGCGCAGTACCATGCCAATGTGGTTATCTCTGGTGAAGTTGATTATGTAGTGACAGCGTCACATACCATCAGCCTTAGTAATGGTCATCAGATGATGCCTTATGTCACTGGTATGGGCTGTTCATTAACCGCATTAACAGGTGCATTTGCGGCTATTGGTGAAACTTCAGGGCTGGCGGCTACTGCAATCTATGCCATTGCAGGTGAAATTGCAGCAGAACAATCAGCAGGTCCTGCATCATTACAGCTCAATATTATTGATGGTTTATATCACATCAGTGCCGAGCAAATTCAGCAGCGACTAAATATGGCAGTAGTAGCGTCATGATAACCCGCAATCACAATCCTTACTTATTGTATTTAGTGACTGACGATCAGCAGAGCCTCAG
This sequence comes from Photobacterium sp. S4TG1, assembly GCF_036040035.1. Classification (NCBI taxonomy): domain Bacteria; kingdom Pseudomonadati; phylum Pseudomonadota; class Gammaproteobacteria; order Vibrionales; family Vibrionaceae; genus Photobacterium; species Photobacterium sp. S4TG1. The sequence continues at coordinate 41,637 of NZ_JAYXUH010000005.1, read as the reverse complement.
CAGACTTGAACATGTTGTGCGGGAAGCCGTTGCGGGTGGTGTGACAATGGTACAAATTCGTGAAAAACACGGTGATGTACGGGCATTTATTCAGCGCGCTCAAACCGTTAAAGCGATTCTGCAACAGGCTTATACGGCAACAGGTCGTCATATCCCCTTAATCATTAATGATCGAGTAGATGTTGCCTTAGCGGTGGATGCTGATGGGGTACATTTAGGCCAAACGGATATGCCTGTTGCACTGGCTCGACAACTGTTAGGGAAAGATAAACTGATTGGACTGTCAATTGAAACTGAGCAACAACTCACCGACTGCGCCAGCCTACCGATTGATTACATTGGACTTAGCGCTATTTTTGCAACAGCGACTAAAACCAATCTGATCACTCATTGGGGATTGGAAGGTCTGCAACGTGCAGCAGCAATATGTCCATTTCCGATTGTGGCGATTGGTGGCATTAATCACACTAATTTGACTGAAGTGATAACAGCAGGAGCTGATGGGGTTGCGATTGTTTCAGCAATAAGTCATGCCGACGATCCTTGCCAAGCGACAACAGAAATATTAGCCGCCATAAGCACTAATAAATAAAACAGAATAACGTTAGTTTCTACAATAAATATAAATAACAAACAATAATCAAAGTAGCTGAATATACCTTGGTTATTGTTTGTAACATTAGTTAAATAGCGATCAACTTATTTTAATCTTGTTGTGGTGTTCGTGGTGGCATTGTTGCTCGTTCTATACTGCACTCATACGAGCCCATTTCAAACTCACGGCAAATCCACGGTCGATTTTCATAAATAGTACAAAGCAAAGTATCGCGATCGACAGCGGCACACCAGCCATCATCAAGGCGTAGCATTACTTCACCGCCCCACTCATCAATATCAATGTATTCTTCAGGTACACCTGTGTCTGTAATGATCATTACTTCCAAACGGCAACAGCATGCTTGGCAAGTACTGCAAGTCATGGTTGGATCCGGTTCAATGCTTATATTGGTTATATCTATGGTCATATTTATCATCGCCATGTTTTCTTGCGCGCATAGTAACGCAAACCTCTATTAAAAACACGGACATCATAGTAATGACTTATACCGCGATTAACCTAAGATGTAATTTATAAATAACGGTTATTCCTATTTTAGCGATTACTTTTATATTATTCACTTCCTATATAGATTTACGTTCATATCCTAAAAATCCATGCTATTGTAATAAAATCAATAACAAAATTTTAACCTAAAGGATGGTTATGCACGATATTACTACAATGACAGTCACGGTATTTATGGGGTTCTTTGCCATGATGAATCCCATTGCCAATACCGCTGTTTTTGTCGGCATGACAGGAAGTCAAACGCCAGAGCAACGTAAAAAGACCGCCTACAAAGCCCTTACCGCCGCTTTTTTTATCATCGCCACCTTTTGTCTTTTAGGTAAAGGGATCTTTGAATTATTCAGTATTACCCTACCAGCTCTACGATTATCCGGCGGTATTTTAGTCTTTTTAGTCGGCTATCACATGTTACAAGGTGATAGTTCAAAAATGCATTCGGAATCTAAAACTGATGATGCTAACGATGAAAAAGACATTTCTATTTCGCCACTGGCATTACCGATTCTTGCAGGCCCAGGTACTATTGCGACAGCGATGAATTACTCAGCATCAGGTTCATTTCTACATACGATTATTACAATTGTAGCTTTTGCGACCTTATGTTTAATCACCCTCGTATGCTTTCTTTATGGTCCGAAACTGGTTGATAAAGTCGGTGAGGCGGGGATCACAATTACCACGCGTCTAATGGGATTAATTTTAACGGTTATCGGTATGCAAATGTTAATTCAAGGCGTACATGATGCTTTCTTGTTGTTTGATACTGCTAACTTAGCGAAATAATCCACTTAAATTCATCGCCCTTCCTCTTGATAACAGCCTTAGTCTTTCTTTTTACAAGGCTGTTATCTTACATTGGTTACATTTTCGCCCTCGACATTTACAAACAAACTTCTGTATAATGCGCCCCCTTACACATCATCTCTGTTTTCGTGCGTCTTCTTTTGGCTGTTACTGCCAAAAAATCATCGAATAAAACTGCTAGGAATACCTCTTGATATCTACCGCAAACATTACAATGCAATTTGGTGCTGAACCATTATTTGAAAATATTTCAGCTAAATTTGGTAACGGTAACCGCTATGGCCTTATCGGTGCTAATGGTTGCGGCAAATCAACCTTTATGAAAATTCTTAGCGGTGCGCTTACACCAAGTGCGGGCAACGTGTCTATCTCTCAAGGACAACGTTTAGGTACCCTAAGCCAAGACCAGTTTGCATTTGAGCAATACACGGTTGTGGACGCGGTTATCATGGGTGATGCTGCATTATGGAAAGTAAAACAAGAACGTGACCGTATTTATTCTCTGCCAGAAATGACAGAAGAAGACGGCATGGCTGTGGCTGAACTTGAAAGCGAATTTGCTGAAATGGATGGCTATACGGCAGAAAGTCGGGCCGGACAGTTACTTATTGATGCGGGTATTGATGAAGAACTGCATTACGGTTTAATGTCACAAGTAGCACCAGGTTGGAAATTGCGGGTGTTATTAGCACAGGCATTGTTCTCAAACCCTGATATTTTGCTACTTGACGAACCAACAAACAACTTGGACATTCACACTATTAACTGGCTTGCTGGCGAGTTAAACCAGCGTAAATGTACCATGATCATTATTTCTCACGACCGTCACTTCCTAAACTCTGTGTGTACTCACATGGCGGATATCGACTACGGTGAGCTACGTATTTACCCAGGTAACTACGAGAAATTCATTGAAGCATCAACGCTAATTCAAGAGCAACTATTATCTGAAAATGCGAAGAAAAGTGCTGAAATCAATGAGCTACAAGATTTCGTAAACCGTTTTGGTGCCAATGCGTCAAAAGCAAAACAAGCAAGCTCTCGCGCTAAGAAAATGGATAAAATCAAGCTTGATGAAGTGAAGTCTTCAAGCCGCTTAAAGCCATCATTACAGTTCAAGCCGGGTAAAGCACTTTACCGTCAGGCGTTGATTTTAGAAGAACTGGCTCATGGCTTTGATGGCGAAACCTTATTTGAAGGTGGCGACTTAATCCTAGATGCGGGCTCTAAATTAGCTATCATCGGTGAAAACGGCGTTGGTAAAACAACCATGCTACGTTGTTTAGTCAATGAACTAAAACACAACCATGGTGTTATCAAGTGGTCTGAAAACGCATCAATCGGCTACTGCCCTCAAGATAGCTCAGCAGACTTTAACAATGATTTGGGTATCTTTGATTGGATTTCACAATGGCGTACAAAAGATCATGATGATCTAGCTGTACGTAGCATTCTGGGTCGCTTACTGTTCACTGCTGATGATATCAACAAGAAAGTAAGAAACTGTTCTGGTGGTGAGAAAAACCGTTTATTATTTGGTAAGCTAATGATGCTAAATATTAACGTTCTGGTTATGGATGAACCAACAAACCACATGGATATGGAAGCAATTGAAGCGCTAAATAATGCCTTAAAAGTGTACGAAGGTACGTTAATCTTTGTTAGCCATGACCGTGAATTCGTCTCATCGCTAGCAACACGTATTATTGATATTCGCGATAAAAAAGTGGTTAACTTCCACGGTACATTTGACGAATACATGTCAAACCTTGCTCTTGAAGAAAAAGTCGCTTAATAACGCTACTCAGCAAGTTATGCCATTGGTATAACTTGCTGTATTTCTTTTACTGCTTTTGTTACTTTTACTTTAATAATACTTAATGTAGTTACACACTGCGCATAAAGTGACAACGTCACTCATTGAAGTACACCCTATCATATTAACTTGCTACTATCTGTGACATTACCCATCCAGTATGAGCTGCAGTTACCCCTGTCGATGGATGTGGCTTACCTTCTAGCAACTGTTTACGCATATTATCCACATGATACAACTGAATATTAGTGGGATTTTCAATTACGATCTGCTGTTGTTTATCAGCGGTGATCACTTCTATTGGCGCTTCATCAAATACTGAAAAGTGTATTTCACCTTGGCTACCATATATCACCACTTTATCTTGGCGCGAATAACCACCAAAATTCCAACTACCACTGCCTGTCACCCCATTGGTATGTAACCAGCATGCACTCACAGCATCTAAAGCGCTATATAAGTGTTGTTGATTTATACCTACACCTTTTACTGTTGCAAAATCACCTAATAAATACGCAAACAAATCTAATCCGTGGCTCGCAAGATCATCAAAATATCCACCAGCAGCAATCATTTTATCGGTGCGCCAATTGTATTGTTGTGAAAGATCCATTGGATTTGCGGGTTTATTCAAATGCCAACTGATATGACGTATATCGCCAATATCACCATTTTCAAGCAACTGTTTTACATGATTAAAACGCGGTAAAGAACGACGATAATACGCAACAAACAAAGGTGTTTGTGCCATTTCAAACGCATCAACAATAGCTTGGCAATCGGCATAACTGGGAGCAAGAGGTTTTTCAACACAACAAATCTTTCCCGCTTGTGCAACTTTTAATGCTAGCGCCTTATGGCTATCAGGCGGGGTTGCGATATAAACCGCATCAATCGAAGGATCATTAATTAACGCATCGGCATCAGCATAAACCGCTGCAATGTTATGTCGAGCCGCATAATCTTGAGCTAAGGCTTGGTCGCGACGTGTAACTGCCGCTAAAGTGAAATTTTCCACTTTATGGTAAGCAGGACCACTTTTAACTTCGGTTACTGCTCCACAACCAATCATGCCCCAGTGGATCATGTTCGTGTTCATTATCTGAGTCCTTTTGATTTTATTAATAACGCTTATCTATTAAAAATAGTGTATTACAACGATAACCAGCACATATGATCTGTGTTAACTACAGTTTATGATATAAATTACGTATACTGCGAGCAACCACCTTAACTAGATAATCCTCATGACAAGCATTACTTTGATCACCAATGTCGGCAATATCGATATCAACCTTAATAAACAAAAAGCCCCTGTTACTGTACGTAACTTTATTCAATATTGCCGTGATGGCTTTTATAACGACACAATTTTTCACCGTGTTATTAATGGCTTTATGATTCAAGGTGGTGGTCATACTGCTGATTTAATCGAAAAGCCAACTCGTGATCCCATTGTAAATGAAGCAAATCGTGGCCTTAAAAACACGTTAGGCACCATTGCAATGGCCCGTACTGATGCGCCGCACTCAGCAACCGCACAATTTTTTATCAATCTCGCGGATAACGATTGTCTTGATTACACAGCAACAACTAATAATGGCTGGGGATATACGGTTTTTGGTGATGTGACAGCCGGAATGGATGTGGTCAATCATATCGCGCAAGTAAAAACCACAACAATAGAAGATTATGAAGATGTTCCATGTGAGGCTATCGTTATTAATCAAGTAGTTATTAATGAATAATGAGTGACTTTATGTCTGATTAACTGATTGTAATAATAGATAGGGAGCGTGTGAATGATTATCACCGCTCCAGTTACAATCTAATCAATTATTTTTTATAACGTTTTGTTTTAACAATAATTTCGGCATGTTCTGCAGATATTGGCATCACTTTTAACGCATGTACATTACTACCGCCGGTATTTCCTATTGGTACACCATCAATAGCAGTTAAGAAAGCAGCACCAATAATACGAATAAGCTGACCATTAATTTCTTTAATATCACGCTGCTTCAATGCCCACCGTAACATTAAAAAATGCACCTTAACATGCCAATACGTCGATTCTTGTCCAAGCACATGCGCATTTTCTAAATGTCTAAATTCCGCTGCTGTATCGCCTTTTTTCTGGGCTCGATACGAGCGCATTATTTCTCGCTTAATATAGGGTGCTATATTATGACTAAAATTACTCATTGTCCCTCCGAGTCATTATTCATCCTTAAATAATTAGCCTGCGATGGTTGTTTTTATTGACGTGGTTGCAGTGTCACTGCGGTGCCAAATGCTAATAGTTCACATGAGCCATCCATGATAGCACTGGTGGTAAAGCGAACACCAACAACAGCATCAGCGCCTAAAGCTACTGCATCCTCCTCTAACCGTGTCATTGCTTGGCTGCGAGCCTCATTAAACATCTCGGTATACCCTTTTAGCTCACCACCAATAATCGTTTTTAAACCCGCCATAATGTCACGGCCGATATGCTTTGATTGCACAATATTACCGGTGACTAAACCCAGTATAGCGACAATCTCATGCCCTGGGACAGTTTCAGTTGTCGAAAAAATCATTTTGTGAAACTCCTCTTAAATCACGAATGCAACCGTTATTGATAAAATAAATAATCATGCTCAATCGCTATCTATGTTCTAGTTATGAGTATAATATTATTTCTTGTTAATCATCGTCTTATAACCACTGATAAGCAAATTAATCATAGTAGTAATAAAATTAGAGTTATTGTATTCTTCCATTACATAAATAAAATTAGACTTATAATGCGCAACCGCTTCTGCGTTAGTGTCAGCCAAAATCACATCATCTTCCACCTCAAATCCTGCGGCCAACAATTGCTCTTTCTGCGTAATAAATTGTTTATCTGCCATATCTAAATAAGTGAACTTCTCACGATTTGAATGCGGTAAACAAAAAAACTGATATTTAGCCATCACATATTCACTGCCATCATTAGTTATTCATTAATAGCATATTATCATCACCAACAACGTCTTTTTAATCACACTATTTTGATTAATCTCACAAAAAATAATAACGTTATAAACTCAATAATTAATAGCACCTTTTTATAAATCGCTACAACTGCAGGTCACCGCTGGAAAATACGTCATTTTATTTTTACTAAATAGTGCTATTGCCGTTTTTATTATAGCTAAAATATCTTTTTCATTATTAATTAATGGTTGCTCATAAATCCAACCACCACACCCATAACCCACAAGTGGCAAGCTTTTGCTGTCTATCGATTGATCTTCAGCAATTTCGACAATAACAGTGGTAGAGGTTGAAGATAAGCACCATGAATAACCTTGTACTTTCCCATAACCAGTTATTTTTGAATCAATATTAATCTCACCGCTATAATTTTCATTGTTTATTTTAATCATTATATTGACCTACTTTTATTATTAATAAAGGCTTAAAACGTATCATATTAACTATCGTAAGAAGCTTTAAATATAAAGAACAAAAAAACATATCATAATCCTTAACGACTTGTTATATATAAACAATATTTACATATAAGTTTTCATGTCATAGCTTGAAGATTATTAAACAATGCTATAAATATACTAACGGATAATAATTACACCTGCGATATCTAATAATGATCAATTAAATATCACAGGTTTTTAAACAACTATAAACTAAGCCGTCGTTGCTTTATTCGCACGCAGACTACCAATAACATTCACTAATGCACCTATGACTATCATCGTTCCTCCTGCTAACGTCCATGCTGACGGCACTTCACTAAAGACTAACCAACCTAAAATGATCGAGAACACCACTTGAATATAAGAATACGCAGTTGCTTTACTTGCCACTTCTACTTTCATCGCTTTAGTTAAGCCCACTTGACCAAACTGGGTAAAAATACCTACAAATAGCAGTAAGAAAAAGGCTTCTTTGGTTGGCATAACAAAATCATCACCCAGTAATAACACCGATAATGGTAATGCAATCAATGGGAAATAAAGAATAATTACCGAGCTATCTTCCGTGCTACTCAGGCGCTTAACAATAATATAAGACACACCACTTCCAAACGCGCCAAGTAGTGCAATACCAATACTAAATAGTGGCAGTTGTTGAACGTGATCTAATGTGAGTCCAGGCCCTACCATCAGTAATAACCCCATAATTGAACATACAATACAAATAATAGTGCTTATATGGACTTTTTCTTTCAGGAAAAGGATCGCTAATACTGCTGTAAAAACAGGATTGAGGTACTGTAAAATGGTCGCTTCAGCTAACGGTAATGTTGAAACAGCATAATAAACACAAATTAATGACAATGAGCCCGTAACACCGCGGGTTAATAATAACTTGCGATTATTGCCCCTGATATCAATTCGTTTACGTTTAACGTCAACATAACTAATAAGCAGTGATACCACGGCCCGCGCAGCAACAATTTCAAACACTGGAATGCCATAAGTGTGGACTAATTTCACACAACTCGACATCAATGCAAAGGCTAGTGCTGACATCAGCATATATCTCACGCCAATGGGTATTTGATTTAAAGAAAAATTGGGCATAGGGAGCAGTTCATTAACATAAACAATCATTTTATGAAAAAAAACCTCAACCTCGCAAGTGTTATATCATCCATACCTGTTTATGATTTGTATTATTATATTGGTGATTACGGTTGAAAAATGAACTGAAAATTAACAAGATGAGATTGTCATTACTGATATGGTCATTTATGCCAACAAGCATAAAATCAATAGTCATTTTATAAACTTAATAAATTACTATGAAAAAACTACCTTTATTAGCATGTGCAATTGCCAGTTTACTTGGCACTCAAGCAGCAAATGCATGTACGACTCTGCTTGTTGGTGACCAAGCTTCAACCAATGGAGCCTATTACATGGCACGTAATGAAGACTATAAAGCTGTCTGGGCTAAACATTTTGTTCTTCATCCTCATACCATAAACCAAAAAGGTGAATTTCACTCCAATACAGACAGTTTTACTTATCCTTACCCAAAAGTATCTTTCGCTTATACATCAATGCAAGATTGGGATACCCATGATAAAACTATGGGTGAAGTAGGATTAAACTCAGCAGGTGTAGGTATTACCTCAACAGAAAGCCTAACTAACAGAAAAGCAGCACTGGCCGTCGACCCTTATAATGTTAAAAATGGTATTAATGAAGATTCAATCGAAAATGTGATTTTACCTCGTATTCACAGTGCTAAAGAAGGCGTTAAATTACTAGGTAAAATCATTGAAGAGCGAGGAGCATCACAAGGCTTTGGGGTTGGCTTTATTGATAAAACCGGAATTTGGTATTTAGAAACAGGTAGCGGTCATCAATGGATGGCACGAAAAATACCTAAAGATGCTTATTTCATTTCAGGCAACCAATCACGTTTAAAACAATATCTACCGAATAACAGTGATTATCTCGCCTCTCCAACATTAGTTTCTTTTGCTGAACAACATGGTTTGTATGTTGCAAAAGCTAATCAACCTTTTGATTTCCATGATGCTTATGCCACCACTGGCGGCCAAGAAAATATCACCTACAACTACCCTCGCGTATGGATTGCACAACATATTCTAAACCCTGGGCTTAAAACACAAGTTGATAGTAACCAGCCTGATTACCCTGTCTTCTTAACGCCGACACATAAGATCTCACTCCACAAAGTAGAAGAAATTATGCGTAATCATTATCAAGGCACAGCAATGGATCCGTATGCTAACAAAAATCCATTAGGCCATTATCGTCCAATTTCTGTCTTCCGTTGTGCTGAATCACATATCATTGAAGTACGCCCAAATCTACCGATTGCGATTGGTGAAACTGAATACATTAACTTAGGCATGACAGCGCTTGGGGTTTACATTCCTTTCTATCAAGGAACTACAGAGATTCCCTATGGTTATGATATCGGTACAGATGTCGCGAGTAATGGTTCTATCTTCTGGGATATGCGTAAACTACAAACCTTAGGTATGGCGAATTGGAAACAAAACGAACCTATTATTCGTGCTGCCTATGATAAATACGAAGCGGATACCGCTATTGCTCAGAAAATAATGGAGCAGAAATACCTTAGCCTTTATAAGCAGCATCCAGAACAAGCGACAGCTTTAATTAATAAATTTGAAAAAACTGCCACAGATAATGCATTAAAAGTTACCAATGAATTGTTTACGACACTAACTCAAAAAGCAGATATGGCGTCACACTTCGCAGGGGCATAACCTGAAACGTAACCTAATCTATAGTTTGAAATAGCATTAAGCCTTAGTACTTATTTAACCTTTAAAAGCGTCATTGTTGGCGCTTTTTTGTTACATTCAGCAAGGGCTCATGCTTGATCATAATCTTCCCCACCCGCGCCCCATCAAAAACAAATCATATCCCCACTAACGGATTACGTTATAATCACCATCCAGCTCAACAATAAATAGAATAATATGTACCAATTGACGTTTTCATTTGAAGAATTTCTTGCCGAGTTTTGGCAAAAGAAACCCACCATTATCAAAGGCGGTTTTAAAAACTTTGTCGATCCTATTTCAGCAGATGAACTCGCTGGACTGGCAATGGAAGAAGAAGTTGATTCGCGTTATATCGCTAAATTAGCCGACGCTTGGGATGTGCGTCATGGACCGCTGACTTTTGATGATACACCCGCAGATAATTGGTCATTCATTGTTCAAGCAGCAAACCATTGGCATGAAGGTGCTGCGCAACTGATCACTCCATTTCGTCAGTTACCCGGTTGGTTACTAGACGATCTAATGATCAGCTACTCAACCCCTGGCGGTGGTGTTGGTCCTCATATCGATCAGTATGATGTATTCATTACTCAAGGTTCGGGTAAACGTCATTGGCGTGTTGGCCCTAAAAAAGACGATTACGAAGAAGAATGTCGTCATCCTGCATTACGTCAAATAAAAGGTTTTGAGCCTATTATTGACGATATTTTAGAACCCGGTGATATTTTATATATTCCGCCAGGTTTCCCGCATGATGGCTACGCAATTGAAACATCAATGAGTTTTTCAGTGGGCTTCCGTTCACCAAAGAAACAAGAATTATTAAGCAGTTATGCCGACTTTGTGATTGCGAATGATATTGGTGATGTGCACTATCATAATCCAGCATTACCAGCTCGTGCTAACAACGGTGCTATTTTGGCAGAAGAAGCCAAAGATCTAGAAAACATGATGCGCAGTGTGCTGGATCACCCACAATTATTAAAACAATGGTTAGGTGAGCATCTAACACAAAATCGTCATGAACTTGATGTAATGGCATCTGAGCCGCCATGGCAAAATAACGAGACTTATCAGTTCTTAGAAGACGGTGAAGCATTTAAACGTATTGGTGGTTTACGTGCGTTTTATCATCCAGATCAAGCTTATATTGTCTATATTAATGGCGAGCAATATCAATTACCTCCAGAGTGTGCTGATGCCGCTAAATTATTGTGTGATGAAGAACAAATCACTCATGCACAATTAGGCGAACAACTTAATAATCCAGCATTTTTAGCAATGTTAACCCAGCTAATTAATATTGGTTATTGGTATCCTGTTGAATAAATAACACAAAAAAGGCGATTAGAAATAAGATCTAATCGCCGCTTACGGATTATTTTATTATTGAAGCAATGTGGTTACTGTTTATATTGCGCCAGAGTCAAAGATAATCGCTTTACCCACCAATTGATTGCATCTTTAATATCATCAGAAGAATCAATCATCGTACTCAAGTCTTTATTGCCGCTTTTACGATCAATCGCCGCCATGATTGGCTCACCAGTTGTCGCATCTCTGATCAATATTTCCATTGACGCTGAACCAACATTGGTATGCTCACCTGTAAGCACTTTTGAAATGGTTGAGATCCCCAACCCTACAGGTAATACACTACTTGTGATCGCTAAAATAGGATTAGGTGTTTGCACATTGGTGATCGCAATCGTCACCCGTAATGTTTTGGGTTGTGGCTTTTCCACAACGGTTAGCTTTGTATTTAGAGATTTTAACTGATTGATAAAATAATCTTTTATCATAATAATGTCAGCTTCTGATAAGTGATCACTCTTTTCTTTATCAAGCACGATATACACTTGATCATAAATAATATTATCGTACTGTGCTATTTTACGTTGCAGTGAACGCTGATTAAATATACCCCGTTGTGCCCATACTAAATCAACCCCATCCTTTGGGCCTTGGCGAAAATCTTCAAAGGTTGTAAATGTCTTTGGTTTCACTATTTGGTGATCATTTGCACAACCACCGACACCTAAAATAACGAGCATTAATAACCAAATATTGCTTTTCATTGCTTTACCTTACGTCCATGTAGTTAAATACAGTACTCCATACTATAAATTAATAATCAACACGATGCAAAGGTAATGGCGCTGGTATCAGCTGGTTTATATAAAACGATCACTAATATCGTGACTTGGCAATAAACATTGGTTTGCTTTTCCAAAAAGTACATATCTATTTTGAGCTATTTTTTTATAAATAAAATCACGAATAAAAACAGGTATATATTTCAGTAATCTAACCCAGCGCCACTTGCCACCTAAACGCTTTGTAATTTCAAAAATAGCATTACTGCGCTCAAAAACAACACCGTCAGCAATGAGGATCACCGTTTCATCTTCAAGCGCATTGATCTGATATTTTTGCTGTAAATACATACCAACCGCAGATTGAGCAGAACAAAATGAAAATAATTTTTGAGGATCTCTGTTAATGATAAATAACACCGAACGTTCACATAAATGACAAATACCATCAAAAATAACGATATTTTGACGTTTCTCTATGTTTACGAGATCGTGATCACTAATATTCATTTTAGGTTATCTCTTCAGCCAAACGAACCCAATAATACCAGTAAAAAAAAGAGCTAACACATAGGTTAGCTCTTTTTAGTTATTCAACTGAAGTTATTAATTATAAACGGGCTAATTCTGCTTTGCGGGTTTTATTTGTCACACAGAAATTACCACGACGGGTACGACACTTTGAACAACGTTCACATTCAACGTCAGCCTTATAGCCATCTAACCAACGTTTGATTAACTTAGGCTCAGATAATAATGGGCGTGATAATGCGAAAAATTCAATACCTGTATTATTCGCCATCGCTTCAATAGCATCAAACTCACTTAAGCCACCAACAGTAATCACTGGCACATCAACATCTTGGCTGATTACATCACCGTATTGGTGAAAATAACCTTCAGATTCAATTGTGTAGCCGTCATAAGACTCGCCCACCATGGTGTCAGCTTTGCCATGCACATTACCTGAAATAACAATCGCATCCACACCAACCGCAGCTAGTTTTTTACAAATAAGACGTGTCTCAGCAAACGTTAGTCCACCATCAAAGAATTCAGAGGCGGTTAATTTCACCAATATAGGGAAATCATCACCGACTAGCGTTCTAATTTTCGCGTAAATTTCTAATAGAAAGCGCATACGATTATCAAGGCTACCGCCATACTGATCGTCGCGTTGGTTATAATACGGGCTTAAAAACTGGTTAATTAGATAAGTATGTGCCGCATGAATTTCAACACCATCAAAACCCGAATCTTGCGCGCGTTTAGTCGCTAACGCAAAAGCTTCAACAATATAATCAATGTCTGCTTGAGTCATAGTCTGACCTAATGTTTGAGTACCTTTCTCGCACACTGCACTAGGAGCAAAGATCACACGCTCACCAAGGTTATAAGTGGTTTTTGTGCCGCCATAAGCCAGTTGCATCACGATTTTAGAATCGTATTGATGAACAAGATCTGTTAGTTTTTGATATTCTTCGATGAACGAGTCGTTATACATCCCCATCATGCCAGCATTGGGTTTTTCTTCTTCAACAATATTTGCATAACCCGTTACAATCAGTCCCACTTCCCCTTGTGCAAGCTCTTCATAAATAGCATAAAGCTTATCGGTCATATGGCCATCTTCTGTTGCCATATTTTCCCATGTTGCACTACGAACAAAGCGGTTTTTTAATGCCATGTTGCCAATACGGGCTTCTGTAAATAAAGTACTCAAATCACGTCCTCTTAAATATCATGTCGTCTTATTTTCACCAACGCCATAAAAACAAAAAGAACAGCATTATTGAGCTGTTCTTTTTTAAGTATTTTTATCATAAACGCTAAGCTGGCATGAATAATACCGTGACTACATCTAAAAATCTTTAATCTAGATTAAGATAATGTCAGTTGTATCGACTATAACTTCCCGCTCCCTGATAATTTAATATGCTACAACACTCAAATATACCTATTGATCATGATATTAGGCCTAACTAAAAATCATTGTAATATTTTGTCTAAACATAGATAGAAAAAGCTGCACAAGGCAGCTTATTCTTTATAAATGAAACAGTAACTTTAAATAATTACAATAGAAATTTAATTAATAAAGTGTCTTACTCAGCTTAAAATTCCTAAATAAAGACGATGTAAATGGATTAGCATCCTCTTCTGTATTTAGTCGGTAAACAACGTCACCGCCATCAACAGTAAATTTATAATCAACGCTCGTTTCGCTAGCACCTACAACCTGCCCTCGTTCAAGAAGACGGAAAAAAGCCCATGGTCCTTGAATCGTAATAGCTCGCGGTGATAAATTCGCCGATGCTGGTACTAATGATAATTTAGATATCGAAGAATCCCGTAATGTATTGGGCCAAATGAGTTCTACAGGTCGACGAGAACCATGACTATATTCAATATATTGTCCATCAACATTAATAACGCTACGACGTTGGTTAGCACTTAAATTAATAGGTTCAAGTGTAAATTCAACATCCAATATTCCTTTACGATTAAAAAATGCTTGCTGAATCTTTTTCGCATTAGCAAATTGCTTCAGTACATCACTACGTAATAAGGATGACTTATTAGTACTATTCATATCCATTGAGAGCTTGTCATCAATGAATAATTTCAGCTCATTATTATAAAAATTATCCAATGTACCATTAGGTGCAAAGAAAGCTTCAAAATCCTTTAACGAGACATCTTTCGATGTATTATTAAATGGATAGCGAGACATTAACTTTTGTTGATATTCTTTATACACATCACTTTGCCAACGTACTTCAACATACTTAATCGCTTCTTGTTTAACCACATACCAACTTTCTTCTGCGATATCTCTAACTAAATTATCAAGTGGCTTGGGTAAATTAGTTGCTATTTGTTGAAGTGTATAAATAGGATCATTGTCTTTTAATGCAAGCCTATCTTTAGTTGCTTCTAACGCTGCTTTACCCCTATCCGGTGCATCTTGAATCACTTTCATATAATGATAAAGTTGCTGTACTGAGGTCATCACTTCTTGTAAATACGCAGGTTGTTTATCATTGTTATCTAATATTAAGTCTATATCAGTAAACGGGGTTGCGATCATTGATGCTACTTGATATTGCGGTGACGTCATTAACGCCAAACGCGCTTTATCATTTTCAGGTAATGTTGGAAATAACTGCGTATTTATATCAACAGTTTTAATAAAGCGCTCTATTGGCTGCTTATGTCCAACTATATTACTCAAAATAGTTACAGCTTCATTAATGTCTGAAAAATATTTAATTTCAATATTATTTAATGCTAATTGCCATGTATTCACATAATCATCAACATACAAATCACGAATTTTCTGGCGTAATACTTGTTTATCTTCAGCACTAAATTTAGCAACGGTTGACTCACCTAAAACCCAACTATCTACAAGAGCGACATCAGACAAAGACTCAACTTTAGGTAAAAAATAACTATTAAAGCCTTTTTTAGTCAATAACTGTGAAATGTTTAAAGCAGCATCTTCTATGCGCTGACCAAACACGATATCAAACACTGGACCAACCGATTTTTTAATATTTAAAGGAGCGCCAAGTTCTTGCTTTGCTGTATGCTTTAAATTGTCATAAACACGATCAGCTAAGTCTACAGAACTAAGATCTTGTTGAGTTCCTTCAATTAAATTATCGTATGGCTTCATGACTAGAGCAGCATTTCTATTGCCATCATTACGTAGACCTTGAAGATCAGTGTACTCTAATGAATAATTTAAATGAGCAAGCAACTGCTCTTGAGTTTTAGCATCATTAGGAAAAGCATGTTGCCAACCCTTTGAAAAATATTGCCTTACAACATCATCCTGCCGCCCACTACGATCGGTTAGCATTCGAAATACTCGCAATGCTGATAACTCTTGTTGCTCTGAATTAGCATCATTAATATCGACAGCAAGTTGTTTCATTAATGAAGGCAAGAATTTAAATTGTAATAGTCCTAAATAGGTTTCTTCAACTTTTGGTCCAATCTTATGCCCTTGATAGAGACCCATATCAGACACAAACTTCGGTTTATCTTGAAATACACCAAACTCTAGTGTTGCTTGACGAATTGAATTTAATGATGCTAATAACTCTTGTTCTGAACGCATCAACTTAACGTTTGAATATTCATTTTTAAATTGATTAACTTGACTCAGTACTGCATTTTCATGAGCAATATTCTGAGTATAATAACGCTGCCATCCACCTATCAATAATACAGATGCAATACTGCATGCTAATACTGACATCCAGAGTACTTTTGTTTTATGTCTGATAACACGTAAACTGTCAGATGCAATACCCGCTTCTGGATAAATAATTTCATTAAAAAGTTTCTTTACGAAAAAAGTGGTCGAGTTTTTAGAGTGTTGTGCACTATTAATCGTATTTGATAAACCGTAACGACGAGATGCTGCATCAACGAACACATTAGTTGGTACTCCTTGCTGATAAACAGACATAAAGTAAATACCACGAATTAATGCCGGTGTTGAAAATTGATCACTCGCAAAAGCATCTTTTAATAACTGCTTTAATACATCATGTAACCCAGCGACTTGACGAGAAAAGCTGTAAATAGCACTACGCTCTTCAGTATCAACAGCATGACGTAATACAAAGGGTAACGAATCGTTAACACGTTCAATAAACTGAATATAATTTTGATCAAATTCAGTTAGCCAATAATCGAAATCCTTTGCAGTATTAAGAGAAAAAGTAAAACCCATTACTTCTTCACGCTGACTCTGAGTATAATTACGGAAATAGGGCTCAAAACCATGCAACAAATCTAATTTTGTCAGCGTAATATACACAGGCATTCGTGTTGATAATATCTCCATCAACTCACGTAACCGAGCTCGTAATAAATTAGCGTATGCAAGGCGCTCTGCAACAGTTGAACTCGCAAGATGCTCAATATCAAGCGCAATAACAACCCCATTTAATGGTCGCTGGGAACGCGTTTTTTCTAGCCAATTAACAAAGTTAAGCCATAAGCGTCGTTCCATCTCTCCGCTATTATTTTCTTCATTTTGACGTTGCGTCAATAATTCACCATCAGGATCAATCAATACAGCGTCATCACTAATCCACCAATCAAAAGAATATGGATTTTCACTTTTTCGTCCTGATGCACGCATGATACTAGAAAACACAAAATTCTGGCTAGAACGATTAATCAGGCTTGTTTTACCTGCGTTTTCTAACCCTAAGACCAAATACCAAGGCAAACTGTATAGATAATTACGTTTATTTAAATTTTGTTTTAGCTCACCCATAACTTGGTTAAGTTCAATCTGCTGACGCTCTTCTAACCGTTTAATAGGATCTTCAACTAATCTCTCTTCGTGTGCTTTATCTTTATTTATACGTTGTAAACTATGCCATTGCATCAAGCCCCATACCGCAAAACAACACAATGAAAAAATAATACTTAAAACAAGTCGAGATGTAACAGTAACTAAAGGTTGTTGATCTGCAATCTCTAACCAAGGCCCTGCCCACCAAATAGCAATATTAATTAGAATAAATGTCGCTAACATAATTACAGGTAATGATGTTTTAAAATTTGAAACTAGCCTGAAACCGATTGATCTTATTAAATTCCACATTTTATATTTTCCCTGTGGTTATTCCACTGCAATATTATTTTTTATTTGTTCAATTAATGACGGTTCCCATTCTTCAACCGACATTGTATTTACTTGATGATATAATGTTTGATATTGATCTAATGCCATTGCAGACAATGCGTTAGCCTTCATTACATCGGCAGATAATAAACGCCAATAAAAAGCATCACGTGGCTCTATAGATTGTGATAATCCTTCATTTAACATTTTAAGAGATGGTGCTATTCCCTCATCTTGTGCTAATACAAGTGCCTCATTTCTTTTATCATTCCAACAGCCGACTTGGTTAGCTTCTGCTATATTAAAACCCCCTACAGAGCTATCTAACCACTTCAAGGTCATTTCGCTAATAAATGGAACACCTCCTTTAAATGAATAAGCTTTCAATGCTGGTAATCGTTGCATAAAGCGTTGTAATTCATCTTTAATAATCGAAGACCATGAATCTTTTCCTAACGCTGTTGCTATGCGATAACTTAAAAAATGTCCATCTAACCAATAAGGGGCTTTCGTTAAACTTTCTTCGACTCGGCGCCACAATTCAATATCAGCTCCGCGCTGTAAGCCTTCTTCATAATCGCTAATACGATCCAATGAAACAGGCATTAACTGTGTTTCTCCATTAACATTAGCATCAGGTAAACTCTGGATTGAATACCACATTGCAAAACGGCGAATACGAATACTTAGCATCACTCCGTCACAACCAAGATCAGAAAGGCACTCAACCGCTTTCAAAAGTGATATTTTGAAGTTACGATCATTACTACTATCGATATCTAAATTAGGGATTGGTGCCGATATCTCTGATATTAAATTCGAAGCTGCCATCATATTATTAGATAAATCTAACCCTGAATTTAAAGTTGCCTTTGGCATTTCAAATTTATGGGTACTATTAACTTTTGCTAATTTATGGTGTAAACGTGCACTAATATCATCAACAACGTCTACTGGTAACATCAGCTTTTCAGCATGCAGATAGAGATCTTGTAATAACGTTTCTAATTCTGTTTTAAGTTCAATATCAAATAAACTACTATCTAACTTATCGGCAGCAACATATGTTCGCTGACAAATTTGATTAAAAAACTTTTTACGATGAACTACACCTCGTTCCCCTGGTATCGGTTGGCATTCAAACCAAAAATGCGAAATGAAATCGATGAGTACACCAATAGATAAAGTAAAACGTTCAGGGGTCGGTTTATATTGTAAGCATTGCATCAATACAGTAAGAAGCTTGATATCTTTTGATTTAGTCGAGAGTAAATTTACAACATTTTTTTCAACGTCATCCCATTGAACTTCACCATGAGATAGCGAGCCTACCTTCATCATTTGACTATCAATAAAATTAAGTTGAGGATCATCCCTCAAGCGCTCACCAATAGGGTTATCTACTGTTATTGGAGAAATTAATTGCTCTCTTAAACTCATCATTGACATATAATATTTCCCCCTACCAACGACAAGTTTCTCGCATTGGTTTTAAAGCCTCTGCAAGATTTTTATTATCAAACTCTAAATTATCTATACCCGCCACATCAGAACGCAATATCAGTTGTGGCGAAGTAATCATCGCCTTTATTGCATCTATTGCAGGTATACCTCGACCTGAACGCAACAAGTAACCACTGTCATCACTGATCCAATCTTGCGTTACAACAGGAGAGCCAGGGATTGATACAGTAACTTTTCCCGCTTTAATTGGATGCGGTAAAATTAATTGAATACGCGTTATTTTTTCAAAACAAGATAACATCAAAATTGGAGCCAATTGAGTCTTAGGTTGTGAAGAAACATTTATTGCAGTTGCAGTTAACCACATACGTGAAAAGTCATTCCCTTCATCTTGCTGATTTAAAATAAATCCTTCTTTTTCTCCACGATTTTTTTCACTATTAACAGCTCGTACCCATGATGGAGAGTACTGAACAACCTCCTTACCTATCAATGCGTTAGATATTACTGGCGGCGTATTTAAAACACTATCAAAACAGTGTAGCCTTTCAAGCTTTGATTCAATATTTCGGCATTGTTGAGCCTGCTCTAACGTAGTCAATAGATTTGATTGCGCAGACACTAAACAGGGAACGAAAGCCAAACTTAGCGATAGTACTATCCATTTCATTATCATCTGATCTGGATCTCCAATTTTTGACATTTATGTGCCAATGTTCGTTTAGGTAAACCTAAACTTGCCGCAGCTTTGGCACGATCACCATTATATTGTTCTAATCGATTCCGAATAATAGCTTTTTCGTAAATTTCTAAAGCAGTACGTAAATCATTAATCATTGAAAAATCATTATCATTAGTAACAAGCTTCTCCACTTCCATTTTTATACCCAATGGAAGCTTAGTGATAAATGCTGATTTTTCAATCAACACATCACACTGAGTTTGCACACAAGCAAATTCAATTAATGACCGTAATTCACGGACATTGCCCGGATAATCTAGACTTTTAAGTTTATTAAGTGCCGAAAGTGACAAGCCTAAAATATTACGTTGTTCACGATCGTTATATTGGTGAATAAAATAAGTTGCTAATTCATCAATATCATTTAATCGACTATTTAAATTTGGTACCAATAATGGATATTGGTATATACGATAATAAAGATCTTGCCTAAAGCCGCCATCATTCACGCTCTGACGTAAATTAACATGAGTTGCAGCAATTAAACGAAAGTTAGAGGATTGTTCTTTATTCGATCCTAATGGGCGATACTGACATGTTTCCAACACACGTAATAATTTAGCTTGCAAAGCAAATGGCAACTCACCCATCTCATCGAGAAATAATGAACCACCATCAGCTTGGGCAATCAATCCCTTACGGCTAGTCAATGCACCAGTGAATGCGCCTTTCTCATAACCAAATAATTCACTTTCAAGTAGATTCTCTGGTATTGCAGCGCAATTAATAGCTACAAAAGATTTATTACGACGAGAAGATAAACTATGTACTGCTTTTGCTACCAGTTCTTTACCTGAACCAGTTTCTCCCTGAACAAATACCGTAAGATTAGAACTAGCAGCTATTGCTATCTGCTCTCGCAACTGCTCCATAACCGCACTATTTCCAATCAATTTACATGCCATATCTAACCATGCATTTTTTTCCTGTTGCTGCGCTTTTAACCGTACAATAGAATCACTCAATTGTTGTTTATGCGAATTTTGCATATCCATATCTTTAAGTAACGTCCACTGCGCCACAAAAGCATCACTAAACTCATGCCAATTGTCGTCTGTCAATAATCCATTAATAATATCTTGCTTACCGATCAGTATTTGAATTGCAGCAATTTGTTTATGACTATTAAATAATGGTGAAATTAATAAACTACTATTAATATCAACCAGGTCAGCCAATTGCTTAAATGCTTTATTCTGTTGCCAATAAACCAACCGATTATGATCAAGTAAAATCAATGATGCTTGCTGTAAGACATGGGAAAATGGATGATCAAAATCATTAACATCCCACACCCAATCTGTATTATCAGCAACAGATAAGGCTCGACCATCCTCTGTTGGATAAACAATATAGCTAGCCGTTAACACTAACTCCTGTTTTAAGGTAGTGTTATAAAACTCAGTCAGCTTTACTCTATCTCGATAGTTAATTAATGCAGATATACAATGAAGCCATTGTTGCATGACAATTACTCCACTTCGCCGCTGAACTGCCCATTTTCAACCGTTAAACGAATACGGTTAATAGCCTCACGGTGTGCAAGTCGATTCAATAAAGCTAAAGAAACAGGTGGTAACATCTGTCCTTCAATAATAGCTTCTAACATACGCGCACCATTTTCTGCACGTGTCGCCCGACGTAAAATCTCTTCAATTAGACAAGGCTCAATGATCACCTCAGCTTTATAACGCGTTGTTAATAACTTCTCTAATCGTGATAACTTACCGCGGACAATCTGTTCCAACACGTCTTTATTAAGAGGTAAATAAGGTACGACTTCCATACGAGCTAATAATGCTGGCTTGAAAAAAGCAGATAATTCTGGATACATTTGCTCTTCTAATAGCTCAGGACGAGCGGCATAATCGACTATCGTTTGATAACCAAGGTTTGACGTTAAGAAAAACACAATATTTTGACAATCAATAATACGACCTTCACCGTCCGCTAATTCGCCTTTATCAAAAGCTTGATAAAATAAATTCAACACTTCGGGATGCGCTTTTTCAACTTCATCAAGCAACACAATTGAATATGGTTTTTTTCGCATAGCTTCAGTTAGAACACCACCTTCACCAAAACCGACATAACCAGGAGGAGAGCCAATTAAGCGAGAAACAGTGTGCTTTTCCTGGTATTCTGACATATTGATAGTTGTTAAGAATTGTTGCCCACCATACAGTTGCTCTGCTAGTTGTATCACTGTTTCTGTTTTACCGACGCCACTAGGACCAACTAATAAAAAAGCCCCTTTTGGCCGTCCTGGGCGACGAAGATCAGCACGTGCAGTTAACAAATGACGATGGATCCCTGCAATTGCCACATCTTGCCCTTTAATCGCTTTTCCTAAAATACGAGGTAATTCAGTAATTTTAGTCAACTCATCAGTGTTCATCTGATCAACAGGTACCCCTGTCCAATCAGCAATAACCTGAGCAATTTGTGCAGCATCTACTTCTGGATAAATGAACAATTCATCATAAGGAATTTGGTCAAGTTGAGTATAAAGATCAACTAACCTATGTCGTAGCTCATCCTCATCAGCAGATAACTCTTTTAGATCAACAGAGCCCACTAATTCTTGAGAGAGAACCTGTCGACGCGTCTCAATGATATCAGTCACTAGTGTTTTTTGTTGTTGCCACGCTTGATATAAAGACTCACACTCAGCTTGTTCTGTATTTTCAGTTTCTATTAAAGCAGCTAAGCGTGCTTCATCTATCGATAATCCTAATTGCTGCTGGCGATGGATCATCTTTATTTCTAACTGACGTTGATGATAGCGGCTCTCTATTTCTGAAATACGTCGTGGTGGAGCACTTAAATTGATTGCGATACGCGCACAAGCGGTATCTAACACATCAATCGCTTTATCAGGTAGTTGACGACCAGAAACATAACGAGCGGACAACTCAGCAGCAGCACGTAAAGCATCATCACTAATTAGTACGTTGTGCGCATTTTCATAAACACTATGTAGACCACGCATAATGTCAACTGCTTGTTCTGTTGTTGGCTCATCAAGTTTAACTAATTGAAAACGACGCGTTAGAGCAGGATCTTTTTCAAAATACTTTTTGTATTCTTTCCATGTCGTTGCCGCGATCGTGCAAAGTTCACCACGAGCTAGAGCCGGCTTTAACAAATTAGCAGCATCACCGCCACCTTCTTGATTACCTGCTCCTATCATTGTATGGGCCTCATCAATAAATAAAATGATAGGTACCGCCGAATGCTTTACTTCATCTAATACAGATTTAAGACGCTTTTCAAATTCACCCTTAACCGAAGCACCAGCTTGCATTAATCCAAGATCGAGAGCCCATAATTCTACTTGTTGTAATGATTCGGGTACTTTTCCAGCAACAATACGTGACGCAAGCCCTTCAATAACGGCACTTTTACCAACACCGGCATCACCAACAACAATGGGATTATTTTTTCGACGTCGACATAAAATATCAATCATTAAATTAATTTCATTATCACGACAAAGAACAGGATCTAATTTTCCTTGGCGAGCTTGTTCGGTAAAATTTGAACAAAAACGAGCAAGAGCACTATTACCTGAAGCCAAGTCTGATGTCACCGATCCAGATGTAGCAGTAGCCACTGGTGTCTCAGATGATTCGACAACTAAAGATGTAAATTGTTTACGGAATGACTCACGGTTAATATTTTCAAAGATTTTAATTAAATTAAATGCCAAATAACGATCTGGACGAATTAATGTCGCTAAGAATATAACACCTGAACGTAATTCAACTTCATTCATTTCAGTTGATGTAAGTAACCACGCCTCTTGTAATAACTCAACCAACAAAGGTGAAAAAGATGGATAAGTATCATTCCCTGTTTCATGTGGCATCGCGTCACCACACATTTGCTTAATAAGTTCACTATTTAAGCCAGCATGATTTATTAAAACTCGCACATCAGATAATGGGTTTTCTAAAAGAGTAAATAAAAAGTGTTCAATCGTAACTTCATTATTTTCTCGGCTCATACACAATGCAGCAGCTTGTTCTAATGCAAGTTTTGTTTGTGCATTTAATTTATTAATTAGTACAGGAAGTTCAATTCTGATCACAGTAATATCCTATTGAAGTATGTGATTAAGCTGCATTAACACATCTGTTGATTTATTATTTAATAAAAATAAATACACAATAAAAATAGCCAACCAAGATAAAGAAAAACCAGAAAATATAGTCCAAAGAGGTATTTCCTTGGTTAATTTATATTTTTTTGCAGCTACATGTTCAATAGCCGACGTCAAAGGTTGAGGTTCTTCATCTTTTAAACGGCGCAAAATTTCATAAAGATTAGCAATGACCTTATCAAAAGCTTCTTTGCCATTATTCATCACCTTATATCTACCCTCAAACCCTAATATTAAGCAAAGATAGATAAACGTAAGCAAATCTTGGTATCTCTCAGGTTCAGTTTCCAACCGAGAAAGAATAGAAAAAACTTTTTCTCCCCCCCACGTTTCATTATGGAATCGAGTAAGTAATGAATGCTCGGCCCAAGCACTATCTGCTCCCCAAGATGTACTCATTACTGCTTCATCAATAAATGAGCATAGAATATAACGATAAGCTAAAATAACGGCATGTTCATAACCAGCTTCAGTAAGTTCAACTTCAATTGCTTTAATTTCTTCAACAGCTTGTTGATAAATTTCTTCAATATTATCGCAACTTCCTAAATGTCTAATACGTAAAGCCATACCTAATAATGGTGTCGCCGCATCAATAAATAAATTAATATTATTCCCACGCAACTGAAACCAAAAATCTTGATCTTGATTGATATCATCTACATTATCAAACAATAAATCGTCATAACTGACATCACGAATATAACCGTTTTTCTTTAGTGCACTATCCATAATAATTAACTCCGAATAGCCCAAAATTGAAGATCAAGATCGGGAAAATCACCCGCAACATGGAATGCAAAACCACTTGAATTAATAAACATTTTCCATGCAGAACTGGTCTTATCAAGCTGGAAATACGTATAACCAGCATGATAGGGCAACTGACGTGGAGCAACCGGCAATTGTGATAATGGAACACCTGGTAGTTGCAAAGAAATAAGTTCACGTATTTTCTCAACTGATGCGATTTTCGTCTGCTGCATAAACAACTTACGTAATTCATCCTGAGGCATACGAGCCCGAACTGCCAATATAAATTCAGCATCAATAACAAGGTTAGTATCTTGAATAGATGCCACCATAAGACCATATTTACGCTTATGGAGTTGAATAGATACTGCACGAGGCTCCAATACAATACTTAATGCTTGGCGTAACATTAACATTACAGGTATAAAAGAGAGCTCTGGCATATCATGATCATAACTACTAAATTCTGCCGCTATCCGGCTTTCATCTGTAAACGTTGCAAGCTCACCACAAATAGACGTCAATTCTTGATATAACCTTTCAGGATGAACACCACGTAAATGTGAAATATGCTGTAATTTAGGTTGAGTGCGATTTAGCATTTGCAACAACATAAAATCAGCGACATCTGCAACTCCACCTTGATTTGATAACCCAATACGTAATGCAATATTTTTTGCACGCTCTCGCATTAACCCAGCCATTTCACCAATGAAACGCTGCAAACGTGGTACTGCTTTCACATTAACGTGACAAGGAATAAACTTATCATCTAGCATTACACTACCATCAGGTCGTTTTTCTAGAATACGAGCAATAGCAATAGAAGCATAAGCGCTACGATCGTCCTTGCCCAACATTAGCCTAATACTCGTTGAGCTAACATCAATCAAACAACTATCGCCTTGTAGGGAATGAATATCTCTCACTTCTTCACGTTTAGACTTATAACGAGTCATACTACTAGAGTTGTTCCAGTCTACCTCCGTCAGAAAATCACTTCGTAAAGGAATCGCTAAATAAACAATTTGATTGGCAAGTGAGCTATCAATAATTTCTAATGCATCAGGTAACAAATCTTGCTGAGGAATATTAAATGATGTCCCATCTGGCATAATTCCAGCGGCTCGTTCTATTGCAATACGACCAAAACTCAAGAATTCTAAATTTAAACTTAATTCTGTTATACCATATAAATATAAACCAACAGAGTTAAGTCTTTCGTCGATCACACTTTCAAAATAGCGTTGCTGTTGTTGAAAATGTTGAGGCTTTATAAAAAGCCCCTCATTCCATATAACTCTGCTTCTTGATGACATATTACTCAACCCTATCCAACATTACTTGATTGTCTTTTATATAAATAAGTAGATGATAATCTCTACCCAATGTTTTTACTTTTACCGATTTCTTCCAGTCACTATTATCACTGTCGGAAAAAAATGCCATAACACCAATATATCTAGTCGTATCATCTAATTTTATTTTTTCAATAAATTTAAACTTACTGGGTAGCAATACATAATCATAATCATCAACATAATTACTTTTCAGTGCTTTTCTATGATTAGTTGCTAATTGATCATAAGATGCCGAACTGAACATTGAATCATCTTCAAGTTCAAAAACTTTTAATTCTACAGGTGATGCTTCTTCATTATTATTTATATTTATCGAGTCAGTGGTAACCATACTTATTGTTACTGTACTAGGCTCTAAAGCTGGTTCATATTTAGAGCTACATCCAACTAAAAATAATATCGATATATATATGGCAGCATGCATCAAAGAAGAGAAGTTCACAGTCTATACCTCCTGCTGTTTCTCACGCAGGTTCTTATCATAAGATTGATCAAAAATTTCCCAAAATAACTTTTCAAAACCATGTTGACGATTTGATGTTAGCTCTTTATGGTAATTCTGATACATTCCCCAAGCCCATGCTTCAGGTGATTCGTTCATTATTTGCCCTGAACGGCGATAACGTAAAAAACGACGCATCAAGACCTCCGGTGAAAAGGCTTGTATGATTTGATTTAAAGCATCATTAATCGCAATATGTACCGCTTCATTATGATCTTTAACCGTACGTAAACTTTCTTCAATCGCTTCGGGGCCAGATAAATGAACTAGACTACGTTTGTTATCAAACATAACCTGTATTGTTTCGTTATAACTCAATCCTAGCCGTAATGGATTATCTTCAATCGGCTGTAAATTTTTATTCATTACACCATAATGGCTAATATTTACTTGTTGATGAAGTTCAATCAATCCTTTCACTGCGGCTTGTAATGATGCTCCCATTTCCTCAGAAAGCATTTGCATATCAGCAAGGTTATCACTATTACTTGTTCGTACGCCTAATCCACGAAATAATGGCCCCGTTAATAAATGATTTTCATCATGAATTACAGCAGATTGATTATTTGAGTAAGAAAACTCTCGGCTCATTTCCTCTTCAAGTAAATCCAGTGTATTATCGTCCATTATCTTATCCTTATTGATATATGTTGCCGTATTAGATGGCTTTAAGCTCTCATTAATATTCGATTTAAATCCACTTAACGAAATAGCTGAAGTCAGATCACGATCAGTATCTGCTTGTATTGTTCTATCATGACCAAACCACTGTTGTTGACCATTAATTAATGACTGGGTATCTGATGGAGAATGTTGTAATACCAATTCAGTATCTAAATTTTGTTTTAAGGCATCAAGTGCAATTAAAGGATCATCAATAGCAATCTCTTTCTCCTCAACTATCAAATCTAGTTCATCACCAAATAAATCGAAATGTTCTGAGTCAGATAACATTTGTCCTATATCTTTATCCTTGCCCCTAAACAAGCTATCAACAGAAACTCGAATCAAATAAGGTCCAAGGGAAATAACATCATTTTCATTTAATCGAGCATGCTTATCCCAACCAATCGGCATTCGAGCATCATTAATATACGTTTGGTTAGAAATATCTGTTATGCAAAAACATCCATCAACAAATGATATTTGACAATGAGTCGACGCTAACTTCCCTTGGCGATCTTTAAGACACCAATCGCTAGATACACTGGAGCCAATCGTTCCTCCGTTAGTAGAAAACTCTTTTGTTGCAGATAGACCGGGTTCTAAATACTGCGTATTAGTAATTTTTAGTTTCAAAAATCGCGGCTCAGCCATATGTTTATCCTTTTACTGACGAACTTGGATACAAACTTTACAATCTTTATCAACTTGACCTAAGAAAGAAGACCAACCTAATGATACAGTTGAATTTTTTCCTAATTTAAATAATGGTACTTCGTCTTCTTTAAGCTCTAATTCCAAATCAAATGCCATTTGCTCACGAAGAATAAATTCAACTAATTTACAAAATGACTCAAATTCTTTGCCTGAAGGTAAAAAATCATTAAACCGTTCTTGGGTTAATCCTTTAATCTCAATAACAAATTTACCTGTGCAATCTCGAACTTTTGAACCAATAATCGTACTGTTACCTAACGCACTGTTAGCCATACCAAGACACATTCGCTGATGGGCGGGTATAGCCACACTACGCTCTTCCCACTGCCGAATAAAAACATTATCTAAATCAAAGCAATGTGCGATAATTCCTGAAACTACTTGCGGAGATCGACTTCTGCCCGCTAGAGTGCCAGCATAAGACAACATTTTTCCCCAATTAATAGCCGTTTCGCTACGTAATTCATCATCAGCAAGACCAACAAAAGCAAATAGCTGAGATGAAAATCCGTCATTAGCATTTCCTTGAAAACGAATGTAGTAACGGTATTTACGCCAAATACGATAAACTAGAGCCAATAATCGATTATTAAAAAAATCGAGAAAGTGACGACGAACACCGGTTTCACTTTCTGTCGCTATTTGTTCTAGTAAAAATCCGGGTAAAGGTGATTGCGCACCATTTAAACCAAAAAAAGTGGTTTCAATACAAAAACCGCCTTGCTCTAATAGCTCTAATTTTGATATATCACTTATTGCAAATCCTAAGCTAGGATTAGCCTTAAACAACAAGCGACAATTTGCTTCCCATCCTTCACTATCAGGATCTTGTTCAGCTAAGTTTTGTAATAACTCAACTAACTGATAAAAATCATAGGATCGCGCTTGTTTTTGTAATATCGCTACTTTTTCTGATGTTAAATCGATATCATCAAACATTAAATCAAGGGCTGTAGACCCACTTGCGTTCCCCATGAATACCGTTCCTGATTCACACTATTAATCACAATAAGCTCATGAAATGAATTAATACTGGCATATAATGAGAAAAAACGGCTCAGCACACTACCAAATAAATACAAATCACCTTCTGAACTAAAAGCCTCCTGATTGAGTTCTAACTCAGACTGTAAACCTCTAACAGGTAACCCATTAATAATTCTATCTATTGGTTTAGAGGTTATTTTTAGAATCCCATCAAGGCGTTGTTTTGCTACACGCTCGGCCTGTCGATCAACAAGAGCTCTAAAGTCATACGCACGTAACACAGAACAAAGTGCATCTTTCGATAATAATGAAAGATAATTCAGCGATAAATTAGAAATCAACGTCCACAATAAACTACCATCTAACGTTGGCCTTAACGGTTGTGTTGGCTCTGTAATATTAGAAAAAGTAGCAAATGATGGCGAGCTATTAGTCGGGACACAAATATCACCCAAACCTAATTCCAACGGTAATTGTCTATTTGTACATGTTAGCTGTAATGAGATAGCTTCACTAAATCCGATACTTTGAGTCTCATCACCACGTACAAAAGAAATATAATGGTCAAAACCATCATTACGCATACTGTCTTTAACTCTGGCACGGTAATAAAGAACTAAGCGATGACGAGATCGCTCTATTTCATGCTGAAAACTTTCAAAAGCAGTATAAACACGTTTTTGCCCTCTCATTCGTGATTCATGTGTTTCTTGTTGACCTTGCACATAATCAATATTAAATATCTCAAAATGAGTAGGAAAACGACTTGAAGGCATTATTCTATATTCAGAACGTTTTCCTGTGAGATCAATAGGATCAGCGTCATGAGAAAATAAATTAATAACCGGCGTACAAAATAATTTAAAACACTCATCACGGACACGAACATCCGTAGGTAATGTCTTTGAAAATACAAATCGAAGGTGAAACACATTACCCATATCTGAAGTAATAAAACGATCTAAATTTTCCACATCACCAAATAAAAATGCATCAGGAAACGTTAAATATTCTTGTAAAATTCGATACCCTTCATATACATTCTTTGGATATGGCATCACTGCATCGGCACTTTCAAAACCACGACTTTTAAAATTTGATGCAGGTATAGAGAATTGCTTATCTCCACATATCAATTCAATATGTGATAAATAGTGATTCAGCCATAAATAAAGCATTTGAGCACTATAGTGTTGCCCTCCAATAAAAAACTGTATTGTTTTTAGATTAATATCACTAAGGTCTTGCTCACCTAAAACATCTAACGTCAAATCAATCGTTGAAGATTCACGACTATGTGTCGTCGATATATCTGCCAGTTTTAATGGATAAATATCTACATCTCTGCAAGTTTTAAATCTACATACAGTTTCTAGTACAGCTTTGCTATCAACATCAGTATTGGCTTTTATTATTTGACGAACACTGATCGCTTTTTCAATCGGTAAAAACTGAACAATACTAAAACTAGGTACAGGACGTAAATAATTAGGCCATAACATATTAATGATGGAGTGCGTTAACTCCGGGAATTCATCCTCAACCTTTTCACGTAAGCGCGAAGTTAAAAAAGCAAACCCTTCTAATAAGCGCTCAACATCAGGATCTGTATTTTTCCCTTGCAAAAAACGGGATAGTTGGGGATGTACTTCTGTAAAAGCACCCCCTTGCTCTTTTAAAAAAGCCAGTTCATCTCTAAAGTATTTTTCTTGTGACAAAATCAAATTACTCGGTATTTACGATTGTTATCCAACAGTAAATCAATACGTACTGATTCATGTAACGCGCTAGAATTAATACTAGCGGCAATGTGGAAATAAATATTTAATGGACTTCCATCATCAGGTATATATTGAATATCGATCTGTTTTAATCGTGGCTCATAACATTCAAGACAATTACGAATGGCTATTTTAATCTGTAGTGCCAGATCATGAGTCCCCAATGTTGCATCATTAAAATCAATTAAACCTAACTGTGGCGCACTCATAGCCTCGCCAAGACGACTATTTAGCAATTGCGCTACATTCCGTTTTATTGAATCTAATATTTGCTTAATTTCAGGAGCTTTCGTCATTGTTATTTGAGGTGTATCAGTCTCTAAACGTTCAAAGAGACTGACACCATAAGCTCTATCTGCTAGCTCAATATAGGACATTAAATTATGCCTGATCTAAACGACCAACTAGCGACAATTCAAAGTTTGCCCCCATATATTTAAAGTGAGGTCGTACAGACAATGCAACTTGGTACCAACCTGGATCACCTTCAACATCTAGAACTTCAATTTTTGCTGCACGTAATGGACGTCGGCTACGAACATCTGCAGGTGGATTTTCTTGATCTGCAACAAACTGTTTAATCCAAGCATTCAACTCACGCTCAAGATCTTGACGTTCTTTCCAAGAGCCGATTTGTTCGCGTTGTAACACTTTTACATAATGTGCGAGGCGGTTAATGATCATCATATAAGGTAGTTGAGTACCTAATTTAAAGTTCATTTCATCTTCACGTCCCTCTTTTGTATTAGGGAACGCTTTTGGTTTTTGAATTGAATTGGCAGAGAAAAATGCCGCATTATCACTACCTTTACGCATCGTTAATGCAATAAAGCCTTCTTCTGCTAATTCAAACTCTTTACGGTCAGTGATCAAAACTTCTGTTGGTATCTTAGCTTGTAACTCACCTAAAGATTCAAACAGATGAACAGGAAGATCTTCAACAGCCCCTCCACTTTGAGGACCAATAATATTAGGACACCAACGGTACTGCGAAAAACTATCGGTTAAACGCGAAGCTAATGCAAATGATGTATTCCCCCATAAATAATTATTATGAGAATCACTAACATTTTCACGATAATTAAATGTTTTTGCCGGATTATCATTAGGATCGTATGGGGTACGCAATAAAAAACGAGGAGCAGTTAGAGCAAGATAACGTGCATCATCGGAATCACGTAATTGACGCCACTTAATATAACGAGGACTATCAAACGTTGCTTTTAAATCTTTAATATTTGGTAATTCTTCAAAAGATTCGATACCAAAGAACTCAGGAGCAACACCAGAAATAAAAGGGGCATGGGCCATAGCACCAACAGCACCTATATACTGTAATAATTTAATATCGGGTGATGATGGAGTAAATGCATAATTACCAATAATAGCCCCAATAGGTTCACCACCAAATTGACCATAACCAGAAGAATATACATGCTTATATAAACCCGACTGAGACGCTTCTGGCGCAAACTCAAAATCGTCTAGTAATTCGTCTTTAGTTACATTTAATATTTCAATTTTATTGTTTTCACGAAAATCAGTACGATCAACGAGCATTTTCACACCACGCCATGCAGATTCAATTTTCTGAACTGCCTCGTTATGCAAAATCTCATCCATTTGAGCGCTAATCTTACTATCAAGTTCAACGAGCATTTGATCGACAAGCGCTTTATTGACTTGATCAACACCATTCTCACTACCTAGTAAATTTTCGATAAAGGCAGCAACACCTTTTTTTGCAATATCGTAGCCATCATCATTTGGTAGCATGCGAGTTTGAAGCATAATTTCATCAAGTAAGCTACCTTGAGTTGCATTTGACGATTCAACAACTTTTTGTACAGACATTTATTGGTCCTTTAAAAGAATTAAAACAACAGAAATAATTACTGTTCTGTTTCACCACTAACAAGTTGCAACTCACTTAATAACTTTTCACGAGACTCTTGAGACTCAATAAGCTCTTGAAGACAAGAACGAAATGCAGGAATATTTCCAAGTGGCCCTTTTAAAGCAACTAACGCTTCTCTTAACTCAACTAGTTTTTTTAATTCTGGGACTTGCTGACTAATTGCATCAGGAGAAAAGTCATCTAGTCCTTTAATCGAAAGTGAAATAGATAAATCAGAATCGTCATCAGATAATTTATTTTTAATTGCTGTCGTCAACATTAAATTACTTTCACGCATAACTGATTCGAAATTGTTTTTATCAATTAATACAGCTTTACGATCTTCAATTGCAGTATTTTCTTCTTGACCTTTAAATTCGCCGATAACTAATGTTTTTAATGGTAATTCGACTTCTGATTGCACATCACCGCTATGGGGAACATATTTAATATTAATACGCTCTTTTGGTGCAACGCTGCCTTCTTTCGACATATTTTATCCCTGTTATATTTATTTTTGAATCAAACTAGCCATTTGAAATCGTATGACAATAGCCTTATGTTGCATAAGGTTCGAAGCGAATTAAACCTCTAATATCACAATCATTCAAGTATCAACATCCAGAAATGTATACAAGATACAAATACAAAAAAAACAAAAAACAAAAAATAAAAATACATATTTTACAAAAATATTTTATTTTACAAAAAGTTAAGAAAATCCTCTCATATCTTTACTTAATTCATCACCATCACCACATAAAAATATAACTCATTGTTTATAATGAAATATTTTCAAAAAAAATATATTTTTAGAATGGCTTCACAAAAATGAAATGTATACAAAAACAACAATCACAACTGATATTTTGCAACAACATGCACCCAATTAATAAACATCAACACTAATCAGGCAAATTATTGCCTATTTTTTTAATGTGTTACCCTAATTACATTTATTACTATGGAATAATAATTAAATGAATGATGTCATCACGTTAGGCAGTAAAACATCAACAGGAGGTACTGTAATATCAGGTAACTCAAATGTAATGATAAATGGACAGCCAGTTGCGCTCGTTGGTGATACAGCAACTTGTCTCTGTGGTCGAAAAAATTGTAAAGGCCAAGGTCCAATAGTGGCTCAATCCCCCCGAGCAGCAAATGTCAATGGAATAAATTTTGCTCGTGTAGGTGATCTTGTAAATACAGGATGCGGCAGTTGTTTTCTTAATCCAAGTTCACATACTGTCAGCCTTAATACCAACACAGCTAAACCCGCAAATATGGGAAGCGGCATTAAAATAGGGAACAAAGTGCATATTAATAATTAAATTAGACATAACTCTTATCTATCACTATCGATGGCATCAAACAGTATTGATAGTGCCTTTTTTATACTTTCAAAAACTTTACACATTGAATATGAGCAATAACTTGCCTGGTGAGCAAGTTATTGCCCACCCCAAGCAACAACTTGCCCAGAAAAACTAAAACACTGAGCAAGTCAAATTAAAATAATTAAAAAAAACAATAACTTAAAAAGATCAACAACATGGCATACTTAATGCTTATACCATTAAATAATGATTTTATTTTTAGCGTATGAAGGACATTACAATGCCAACTCCATGTTATATCTCTATTCAAGGTCAAACTCAGGGCAACATCACTGCGGGTGCATTCACTGCAAATTCTGTCGGCAACATTTATGTTGAAGGGCATGAAGATCAAATGTTGGTGCAAGAGTTTAAGCACATTGTAACCGTGCCAACTGATCCACAATCAGGTCAACCTGCTGGTCAGCGTGTCCATAAACCTTTCAAATTTACCGTGGCATTAAACAAAGCTGTGCCGTTAATGTACAACTCATTGGCTTCTGGTGAAATGTTGCCAACGGTTGAACTTAAGTGGTACCGCACATCTGTTGAAGGTAAACAAGAACACTACTTCACAACCACGTTAACCGATGCAACGATTGTGAATATCGACAATCAAATGCCACATTGCCAAGATTCAACCAAAGCTGATTTCACTCAGCTTATTGAAATCTCAATGGCTTACCGCAAAATTAATTGGGATCATACGGTTTCTGGCACATCGGGTGCTGATGACTGGCGTGCTCCGCTAGAAGCGTAAGAATCAAATAATTATTGCCCGTACTGCCTCCAGTGCGGGCTTTTGTCGTTTATGCCTGTGCTAAGGCATTCATTCATCGCTTTAGCATAGGTTTAATTGAGGTAATATCATGGCACAACAAACAGGATTACAATTTACCTTCACGGTTGAAGGACTTGATGCATCAACATTTGCTGTGACTGAATTTAAAGGCAACGACACCTTGTCTTTACCTTTTTCTTTTACAATCAATTTAGCCAGCCGCAATCCCAATTTAACGCCAATTGAAACCATTGATCGTAATGCGGTTCTGACAGTTTGGCAGCAGGGTGAATTACAACAACAATGGCATGGTATAGTGCGCCAATTCACTCAAGGCGATACCGGCCATAGCCACACAATCTATCACGTTGAATTTGTGCCACCTTTGGCACGGTTAGCCTTACGTCAAAATAGCCGTATTTTTCAAACACAAACGGTGCCAGAAATTATTTCTATCTTGCTGCAAGAAATGGGCATTAATGACTATGGTTTTGCGATCAGCCGCCAATTAGTACAGCGTGAATATTGCGTACAATACCGTGAAAGTGATTTAGCCTTTATCGATAGAATTGCCGCAGAAGAAGGGATTTTTTATTACTTCAATCACGACAATAACAAAAACACCCTCATTTTTAGTGACGATACTCAACACGCTGTCAGTCTCGTTGAGCCTCTGGTTTACAACAGCCGTAGTGGTGGTCGCAGTAGCGTACCGTTTATTCGAACTTTTGCGCGTAATACCCAAATTTGCTCATCATCCGCTCAGCTAAAAGATTACAGTTTTAAAAAGCCGGCTTATAGTTTTTTACAAACTTCAGTAGCGAAAGAAGCAGATTACCAACAAACCACCTATGAGCATTTTGATTACCCGGGTCGTTATAAAGACGATGCCAGTGGTAAACCTTTTGTGCAGTTTCGAATTGAATCTCTTCGACGCGATGCTCAGACCGCGAATGCCAAAAGTAATGTACCCACTATTCTTCCCGGCGTGAAATTTACGCTGCAAGAGCATGATGATGAAACCTGTAATCGTGATTGGTTAATCATTGCCGTTACCCATGTTGGCACTCAACCCCAAGCATTAGAAGAAGCCGGCGGTGAAGGTGCAACAACCTATAATAATGAGTTTGTTGTCATTCCCGCTCATCGTCCTTGGCGTCCGCCGTTTAATGCCAAACCCACCGTTGATGGCCCACAAATCGCGCTGGTTGTTGGTCCTGAAGGTGAAGAAATTTATTGTGATGAATTTGGGCGTGTCAGAATTCAGTTCCCTTGGGATCGTTACAGTAACAGTGATGATAACGCCAGCTGTTGGGTGCGAGTTTCACAAGGTTGGGCGGGTAGCCAATATGGTATGGTTGCCCTGCCTCGTGTTGGCCATGAAGTCATTGTCAGTTTTTTAGAAGGTGATCCTGATCAACCGATCATCACTGGCCGTACTTATCATGCTACTAACCAGCCCCCTTATGAATTACCTGCTCATAAGACCCGCACTGTTTTACGCACTGAAACCCACCAAGGTGATGGCTATAACGAACTGCGTTTTGAAGACCAAGCCGGAAAAGAAGAAATCTACGTTCGAGCGCAAAAAGATGTCAATGTCTTAGTTGAAAATGACCGTACCGATAACATTAAACATGATTTACACCTTGATGTAGAAAATGAGCGCTTTACCCAAATAAAAATGAATGATCATTTAACGGTTGATGGTGAAAGTCGTCAGCACGTTAAAGGTGACTCTACCCTCACCGTTGATGGCAACCTACACATGAAACAAGGTAAAGCCTTGTTACTCGATGCAGGTAATGAAGTGCATTTAAAAGCAGGCAGTAAAATTGTCATTGAAGCCGGTGCGGAGTTAACCCTTAAAGCTGGCGGTAGCTTTATCAAAATTGATGCATCTGGTGTGTCAATATCAGGAGCTGCAATTAACCTCAATTCAGGCGGTAGTGCAGGTAGTGGTTCAGGCTATGCGGGTGTTTCACCATTATTACCGGGGGCGGTTGAAGCGGCTGCTCAATTAGAGAAAGTATCTCCTCTCTTTTCAGCCGCTCTTTTAACAGCAAGCCGAGCAAATATTCCGCTTTTGCCTCTATGCGGTTTGCAGACTGACGGTCAATGCCAACGAGGGGAGCAATGTTTATGCAAGAAATAACAACCCAGAAATTAATCCAAGACATGATCCCAACACTTATTGATAGCGGATTTATGCTTTATCTCGTTATTGAGAGTATGGACGTAACCAATATAAGTGAACTCATCAAAAATGATGAAAAAGAAGCCCTATTTATCAACACGCGCTTCTCATCTGTAATGGATGCAAGCCCATATGTAGTTTGTCTTAATGACATCAATATTGATCTTCTAAATCATATACTCAAAGAACTCTCTGGAATAATCATTGTATCAACACTGCCACTTAACGAGGTAAGACACCTGTTATCACATTATTTAGAAGTGAACAGTGAAGAACTTGGCGCGACATATTTGAGATTCTATTCACCTAGTGTGTGCGTTTCATTATTAAAGCAGCAACCAGAAATATTCTATGGCTTTAGTGTTATTTCACCTCTAATGACACGAAATAATTGGGGCTATAGTAACTTTCAACAGTATGATTTAAAAAAGAAAACAATAACCATTACTGATCATACAACACAAATTATGATGCTAAATCGTTGGGGGGCATGGTTAAGTTCACTCCCCACCTGGCAACAAAAAACAACAGAAGATATTTCAAAAGGCTCAGAAACTATAGAAACATTAGTCAGTAACCAATTGAGAGATCAAATGTTATTAGAAAAATGGCGCACATTACTCGCAGACAATATAAGAATTATTGGTACCGCAGAGTTTCAAGAATTACTACGCCAGCCTTCAGATGAAGATATTCGCTATGACGCAGTAATTCAATTAATTGCCGCACACCAGTTCTCATAGTGTCATAAAAAATATTTTCATGGGATGTTAATACTGATGATGTAAATAGCGATAAATAAAATAATCGATGACAAAGCACTCAATTCTATTGATAAAAATCAGAACATAACACCAGAACCCTATCATCAATTAAATTAAGAAACGAAAAAATGAACAATTCAGACTCAACCTCTTCAATAGAGGATAGAAAAGTCACTCAGCTACCACCAAATGATAAACAGCCGATTGGTGCTGATCAAATTTTATTTCCTAGCAATATAAGAACGTGCTCGAAAGACACAAGTAACAAAGAGTACGAGGATATTGCTTACTTTATTGAAGGAAATGCGTTTTATTTATTAGACGAATCAGCTTGTAATTATTTTAAACAAGCAGAAAAAAAACTTCAGGGAGCCAAAAATCCAGAAGAACTAATGAAAACCTTAGCTCAATCTAATATTCTTGGTGGTCTTCTCAGTGCTGATATCACGTCATTCATCGCTGACGTCGACAAGGCAGATTACCAAGAACTTGAAGAATGGCTTAATAATCCATTACCTCACCTCAATGAAAGTACTAACGCGTATGGTGCTGCTGAATGGGTAAAAGTACAAAAGAAAAAACGACAAGTCATTCTAGATAAAGCACAAGCAAAAGCGAAATCAGAAGGATATATCTTTGAAGATGGGTCACTTTATAGCTACCGAGAACCAAAAATAAAAAAAGCAATTAAACGTTACCTCGCTGCTAGAGAATCATTTCTGGAAGAATCCAATATCACTCCTCAGGTGCAACTTGAGATATTAAAAACACGCTTACAATCTCTCAACAAACTAAACATTGTTGGTGGTTACCATGTAAAAGAAGCAGCAGAATACGCTCAAAAATATTTATTAAAACAAATAGACAACACAGAAAAACAACTTGAAGCGTTAACGACAAGCATAGAAGAACTTGCGATATTGGGTATAGCAACACCTGAACTAGCCTTAGCTGGAAAAGAGGAGTTACCAGCAGGACAACAACATTACGCTCAATATTTTGATTACTTAAAAAAAGCCAAAGAATTTGAGGAGTCTCTTCACAAGCGACTAAAAACACTGTTAAAAGCAACAAACAGCTATGCAATACCACCTAATAGCCTTTTTAATAGAGAATATGAGGTGTTAAAGCAACAACAAAAAGAAGCTATAAACATTCACCTTTCAGCCATAAAGAATATTTTCAATATGTCTAGCTCACTTTTTTTACTGTGGGATGCGGAAGATTATCGTCAAAAACCAATAAAATATATTGTAAAAGGTAATTTTCCTTTACGGGAATATATTCTTGGCAGCAAAAAAGAACAAACTGGTGAAGGTGAATTTGATCAATTACGCTATATTAGTCTCAATAACATACCGCAGCCAAATAATCGTGCCAATAAAGACATATCACCAGAAGAAAACTCTGGTGACACAATTGAGCGAATGTTAGATTGTAATGTTACAAAGTTAGCTATTGAAGATGAGTGGTTTGATAAAAAAGGTTTATTCAATGTAAATGCGTTTTGTGACGCGCTAAAACATAAAAATATTCTAGTAAAAAGCCTCGTCGAAAAGGAATCATCAAAAACATGGGGCAAAGCCGTTACTAAAGTTCTTTTTTCAAAAAAATTAAAACAGCGTTTATCTCCTTTTGATGATAGTAAGCAAGCTCAATTTTTTAGAATGACGATGCTATCACTAGACACCGGAGTAGGAAATCCACTGGAGATTTCAGCGACGAGAAGTAATGGAAACAACATAGCCATTGAAGCTTTACCTATGGAAGTCCAATCTGAATTAATACTCGCTAAAGGTGAAGTTAATATAACCAAAATGTTAACAGGCCAACCTTTTATTAAAGTACCTAAGAAAACTATTTCCGATACAGATCGGAACCAAAAAATAAAGCTTAAGTATTCTGATAAAGGCCAAAAAAAGATTATTAACTTTCAGTTTGGTGCATATCAGGCTCTTATGTACTGTAAAGCTTGGGGCTTTGCTGGAGCAAGTATTGCATTAGGTAGTAAAATTGAATTTGGCGAAGATGGCTTTATGATCCCAGATTTATTTCAAGTCAATGATGGGCAACT
The DNA here is from genome assembly GCF_036040035.1 of Photobacterium sp. S4TG1. Classification (NCBI taxonomy): domain Bacteria; kingdom Pseudomonadati; phylum Pseudomonadota; class Gammaproteobacteria; order Vibrionales; family Vibrionaceae; genus Photobacterium; species Photobacterium sp. S4TG1. The sequence goes on along the minus strand of NZ_JAYXUH010000005.1, from coordinate 1,623 downwards.
AACACACAACCTAGAATTAGGATTGAAGGCAGGTCTAGAACTAGGAGGATTTCTTTTATGGTATCCCCCATCAGGTTATCCCGACTTTTTAGTTGATAAAACAAAACGCTCACATCAATTAATCAAAGGCGCTTTAAAACTCGAAAGTAGTATAACCGCCGAAGTACCGATTCGCTTTCGTTTTGCCAATAAGAAATTATCGATTGGTATTAGTATTGGCCCCCCCTCTACCAAACTGTCTTTTGAGGGAGAAATCAATCCAAGCATGGTCGGAGCATGTGTTTGGCAATTTCAGCGATTATTAAGACAAGCACACTACCATCGCATTGATATTGTTGAAAATGATGAAACGTTTAAACAACTATCTCTGTTGAGTAAAGGGATTCTTTACAGTCAATTAAACATTGGTTTATTTTTAGCAAAACAAAAAGACACTTTCGACCAAATTTTAGATATTTTTGAAAGAAGCTCCGCTGGCTTAGTCGCCTATACCTTGATTAACGGAGATGACAAGATATTAGCTGAATGGACACGATTGTTAGTTCCCGAAGCATTAGGGCCGCTATTGTATACATTAGTTTCTTTACCTAAAGAATTTAATGTAATAGATAAGAATCCAATTAAAATCGAAAAAAATGAAGCATTACTGATGCAACAATTGGCACTGTGTAAAGTAATTAACTGGCTTGGTAATAACCATATCATGAGCACAGAGCAAAAAGCCGCAACCAGACAAATGCAAAAAGCGCTTGAGAGAATGAACCCTAACAGCAAAGTGTCTAAATCAAATGATGTGAAAATGAATGATTTCCTTGTCAACAGACGCACTATTATAAAATTCATGGAAAAGGATTTTGATGTAGACATGAAAAAGCTCTATAACCGTAAAAACTCAACAAATCTCTACAAATATCTAAATAATGGTAAATTTTATATAGAATTTGACGCGTTAACAATCAAGTTATTCGACACTTATTACAAAAACAAAGATAAATACGCGAATGCCGCCTTTGATGAAGGATTAGCCCCTTTCAACAATGCCCATAATTAAATTTACTATTACTATTACTATTGAGCTTTTGAGGCTAACAAAGTAATGGTTACAACACATATGAACTTAAGGATTAATGAATAATGCAAAAGATAAAAATAGGCTATCGATGGTTATTATGCCTGTGCTTATTGTTTGTTTCACAAACACAGGCTCAAACATTCCCAGCACCAAACACTATGTCTGTTGAGAATGCCTATCAATTAGGGGGGTTACTTGTAGACCAATATAAAATTAAACAAGGGCAACCTTATTTGAAATACGCGGCCGACAAGGGTAATGCAGAAGCAGCTTTAGCTTATTCTCGAAGCCTATCAACAAATGTAATGGTTCTTGGCCCCCAAGAACATGAATATGCAGTTAAAGCCGCCAAACTTGGAAATGAAGATGCAATGCTAACACTTTCTCTGAATAGAAATATTTTTGGAGATAGAGAGGAATTCAGAGTCGCATTACTCAAAAACTTAAAAGAAAAAGCAGAACAAGGTAATGCTGATGCGATGCGAAAACTATCTCTTTTGTATTTTGGTTCTTCAGAGGAGCTTGATTGGTTAAAAAAATCAGCAGAGCAT